>NZ_BAABDO010000067.1:0-37660 GCF_039539665.1 Actinomadura keratinilytica | reverse complement strand
CCACCGTGCACCGGGTGCTCCAGCACGGGCAGCGCCGCCTGTGGGAGGAGATCGAGGCCGCCTACCGGTGGTGGGAGGACCTCGGACGACCGCCGACTGACCGGTTCGGCGTCGCCGTCACCCCCGACCGCCAGTACGTCTACCTCGACTCACCCGACAACCCGATCCGTCGATAGGCCCCGCGGCCCCGAGAACTGGCGGCACACCCACGCCCGGGGCCGCGACACCAGACGGCGGGTCTCCATGGCGCGGTCACCCGCTCCGCCCCCGCAGGCCTTGAGGCAGGCGCGCACTCGGAACCCGCGGACCCCATCCATGCAGCGCGCCGGGAAGGGGCGAGAAGCCCATGACCATCACCGACCAGGCACCCCCCATGCAAGCGGTGCCCCGGATGCTCTGGCTCGACCTGACTCGCCGATGCCAGCTCGCGTGCTCGCACTGCTACAACTCCTCCAGCCCCGCCGGAGATCACGGCACCATGACCGTCAGCGACTGGATCCGCGTCCTGAACGAGGCCGCCGACTGCGGCGTGGAGCGCATCCAGCTGATCGGCGGCGAGCCGACCCTGCACCCGCACGCGCTCCAGATCACCGACCGCGCGCTCACCCTCGGCCTGCAAGTCGAGATCTACACCAACCTCGTCGCCGTCTCCCCGGCCTGGTGGCGGACGTTCCAGCAGCCGGGGGTGTCCCTGGCCACCTCCTACTACTCCGACCACGCCGAGCAGCACAACGCGATCACCGGTCGCCCCACCCACGCCCGTACCCGCGCGAACATCCAGCGCGCCGTCCAGGCCGGTGTCCCGATCCGCGTCGGCATCGTCGACACCGGCGACGGGCAGCGTGTCGACGCGGCGCGCCGCGACCTGCATGCATTCGGGGTCGAGTCGATCAGGGTCTACCGGGTGCGTCCGTTCGGGCGTGCGAGCGGCGGGCAGGCCCCGGACACGGGCGGGCTGTGCGGCCGGTGCGGAACCGGGAAGGCAGCGGTCGGCCCGGACGGTGACGCCGTGCATCATGCCCCAGTGGATGCGCGTGGGAAACGTCCATGAGCAGGCGCTGGCCGATATCCTCAGCGGCACCGCCCTGGCCGACGCCACCGCCGCCATCCGAACCATCGCGCAGTCGGGCCCGTGCGAGCCCGACGAGGAATGCTCCCCGGGCACACCGCTGAGCGGCTGCAACCCGAGAAACTGAGGTAGCCCATGGCAGCCCTTCCCGGACCCGGCTTCGAGGACGCGATCCGCCCCCACACCGGTGACATCCGCGGCATCCGCCCCACCAGCCGCGGCAACAGCTCGGCCGTGACCGTCCTCATCAGTGGCACGCGCGGCGAGTTCTTCGTCAAGGCGGTGCCGAACCGGCCCGGTGGCCGACGCGACAGCCTCGTCCGGGAAGGGCTCATCAACCCGTTCGTCTCCGCGTTCTCCCCCGCCGTGCTCTGGCGGGCCGAGACCGACCAGTGGCTCGCGCTCGGCTTCGAGGTGATTCACGCGAGCCCGGCCGACTTCACACCTGGTTCGCCGGACCTGCCGAGGATCGTCGACACCCTCACCCGCATCGCCGAGCTGCCGCTGCCCGACATCGCCCACAGCTGGCACGAGACCCGCTGGGACCGGTTCACCGCCGACCCGACGCACACCGAGTCGTTCCGCGGCGACACCCTCCTGTTCACCGACATCAACCCCGCCAACCTGCTGGTCGCCGACGAGCGCATGTGGGCGATCGACTGGTCATGGCCCACGCGTGGCGCCGGGTTCATCGACCCGGCCTGCCTCGTCGTGCAGCTGGTCGCCGCCGGCCACACCCCAGAGGCGGCGGAGGAGTGGGCGGCGCGCTGCCCGGCATGGTCCGCCGCCGACCCTCGGGCCATCGACGCGTTCGCGGCTGCTGCACTGAACATGCACACCAGCCGGGCCAAGCGCTGGCCGGACGAGTGGCTCAAGGCCATGGCCACGGCTGCTGAGCAGTGGGCCACCCATCGCGGCATCATGCCCCAGTGACACTTCCCCACCGCGGGACTGCGTCGGCGCGGGTCGGCCCGCATGACAAAGCCGCCCCGCACCTCCACATGGAGGGCGAGCGCGGTCATCCCCGCGTGCGCGGGGCCGACCCGCCGCCGACGCGGTACCTGAGCGTGAAGGTGGGACCATCCCCGCGTGCGCGGGGCCGACGTGATCGAGAAGAACAGCGGGTTGACCTCGAGGGGACCATCCCCGCGTGCGCGGGGCCGACCGCGGCCGGTGGGAGATCATCACCGCCACCGACGGACCATCCCCGCGTGCGCGGGGCCGACCCTGTGGAGGCCTCGGCGACCTGCGGGGCCTCCGGACCATCCCCGCGTGCGCGGGGCCGACGCTCCCTACTCGCACAAAACGCCATCGGGGGGAGGACCATCCCCGCGTGCGCGGGGCCGACGGCGGCCGTGGCCTGGTGTTCCGTGACCTGTGGGGACCATCCCCGCGTGCGCGGGGCCGACGACTGGCCCGCCGGCGCATGGTCCGAGTCCCGGGGACCATCCCCGCGTGCGCGGGGCCGACGCGGCGGTGGCGAGCGCGACGGCGTGCACGGTGGGACCATCCCCGCGTGCGCGGGGCCGACTAGAAGATGTAGTCGCCCCAGCCGGACAGCACCGGACCATCCCCGCGTGCGCGGGGCCGACACTTGCTGACCTGCGAGTCTATAGCGGAGAAGGCCGGTTTTCATTTAGTTGGATTTGCAAACCCATGCGTGGCCCAAGCGACAGGTGGATGCTCTGGCTGTTGCGCTGCGTTGGCGCCCACGTTGGCGGGGCCATCGTGGACCGTCCTTGCGTACGAGGCTGACCCGACCGGCGCCCGCCTCGCCCATGCGTGGCCAACGCGGCCGCTGAGCGCACCGTTTCCAGGTCGACCCGTCCTTCCGCAGCCGTAGCGCCGACGTGAACGGCACGGCCCGAAGCTTCGCGTGTGCGGAGCTGATGCTTGGTGAGCTGCGAGTCTATGACGGCGGGAGGAGGTCATTTGGGGTGTTGCCCTCGGCGTGAGCCATGAAGAGGGCGGAGGCTCAGTCGGTGTTGCTGGAGGACCGGTGGAAGCGGGCAAGAGGGAAGGCCTGCGGGGCGTTGTGCTTCGGGTAGTCGGGGTCGGTGGTGCAGCGGATGAAGGGGCCGGTGGGTGAGCGCAGCTGCTCCAGCGTGGGGTCGACGTAGTCGGTGATCCATCTGGCGTGCCCGCTCGGCGTGGCCTTGGGCGAGGTGACCAGTTCCTCGAAGGCGCGATGCAGCGCCTCCAGACGGGTGAGCGCCTCGGGGTGGCGCCACCACTCGGGGCACCACGGGCTGTTCGGTTTGATCGGACGGCCCGCCACGAAGGCCGGGATGAAGTAGTCGTCCACCCAGGTCGCCAGCTTCTCCAGCGCGCGCGTGAAGGCCGCGCCCTCCAGCGACAGGATGTGCGGTTCCGCGGAGCCGGCTTCGGCAGGAGGCGGGGCCATCGTCGCCTCCGGGGGCGTGAGAGGCACGGCCGGGCCGCTGGCGATCAGCTGCTCCAGTTGCTCCTGCAGCTCCCGCACCTTCGTGGTGAGCCCCTTGACCTGGGCCTTCAGGTCGGCGATGTCCTCGGCGTACTGGCGGTCGTCGCTGTTCGTCATGCCTGTCGGTGCGGGTCGGCGGCGGACGTGGCGCATTCGGCGCGGGCCTTGAGCAGGTCGCGCTGGCGGGTGAGGTCGGCTCGCAGCCGGTCGGCGTCGGGTTCGCCGAACCAGGGCCGGAGTCTGAGCAGGGTCACGGGGTGGCCGGTGGCGAACAGGAACGCGTGGCCCCGTCGCAGGGAGCGGACCTTGTCGGGCGGGACGATGCGGCGCAGCTGCGGGGTGGTGCTGGTGGAGCGGCCCTGCCGGCCGCCGTAGGAGACGCTGCGGACGGGGACGTCGTGTTCGCCGATGAGCTTGGAGACGTCCTCGGCCAGGCGGGGGTCGTCGACGCCGGCGCCGATGAGTTTGACGGTGGAGGCGTTCCACAGCGCCGCCATGCCCGTCTTCCCCCAGGCGGCCTGCCCCTGCGGGTAGTTCTGGATGATGGTGATCAGGATGACGCCCTTGCCGCCCATGTAGGAGTACATGTCGGGCAGGTCGGCGATGCGGCAGACGTTGGCGGCCTCGTCGAGGATGACCGTCAGCGGCGGGTCGAGCCGTCCGGCCGAGCGGTCGGCGCGGCGTTCGGCGGCGCGCAGGACGGCGTCGGTGAGGGCGGCGACGATCCCGGCGGCCGAGGCGGTGCCCTTCTTCGACAGCAGGTACAGGGTGTCGCGGCCGGCGACGAACGCGTCGGGGTCGAACCGGCGCACTTTAGTGGTGTCGGTGGGGGCCGGCGGGGTGACCCAGGCGAGGATGTCGGGGTCGAGCAGGCAGGAGACCGCCTCGCGGGCGGTCTGGTAGATGCCGTCGCGGGTCTCGACGGCGGCGTCCATGCGGCTGCGCAGGTCGGCGCCGACCGGGTGGCCCCGCAGGGCGTCCAGGGGTTCGGTGTCGGCGGGGTTGCCCAGCCAGCGCAGCACCTGGGAGACGGGTCGGCCCGCCCGGGACGCGGACAGGAACATGCCGGTCAGCAGGGCGCGGGCGGCCGACAGCCAGAAGTCGGAGGTGAGGCGGTCGCTGTCGCCGAGCAGGGAGATGAAGTGCCCGCCCAGCCGCCAGGCGCCCTCGAAGGTGCGGGCCTCGGCCAGGATGTCGAACCACCAGTCGCGGGGCAGGAACGCGATGTGCTGCGGGTCCAGCGCCCACAGCTGCGCGGGCCGGCCGTCCTCGGGGCCGGTGCGCCGGGCCTGCGCGGTGGCGGTGAGGGTGTAGACGTCCTCGCGGACCGAGGTGACCACGACCGGTCCGGGGGCGCGCAGGACGGTGGGGACGGCGACGGCGCTGGTCTTGCCGGAACGGGGGCCCATCAGCGCCAGCAGGGTGTCCTCCCAGGAGGCGTACAGGGCGGGGCCGTGCGGCTCCATGTCGCCCAGGCGGATCCCCACCTCGCGGGCGTCGATCTCGTCGGCCCCGGCGAGGGAGGGGCGCAGCAGCCGGGCCCGCTCGGCCATGCCGGACCGGGTCAGGTCGGCCACCTGCGCGACGGCGGCCAGCCCGCCCCGGGGCCGGCGGCGCCCCAGCCACCGCGCGGCCGGGGCGAGCGGGGCGGCCAGGGCGGCGGTGGCGGCGAGCATGCCGGCGATCGGCCCGGCGGCGGGCGCGTCCGGCCACAGCGCGGCGGGGCCGCCGCGCAGGAAGGCCGCCAGGGTGGCCAGGGAGAAGGACGGCGGGTGCCAGCCGCCGCCGGTCGCAGCGGCCCCCAGGGTGCCGCCCGCCCACACGACGGCCAGCAGCGTCAGCCCGGCCGCCATCACCCCCAGGACGAGCCACGGGGCGAGGTCGCCGCCGCGCGGTGACGGCCGGTCCCCGGTCACCGGGCCCCTCCCCCGGCCTCTTCGGCGAGCCGGCGGCGGATGGCCTGGTCGGTGTCGTACAGCCGGGCCTCGGCTGCGGTGAGCTGCAGCCGGACGGGGATGCCGACCCGGTGGCCGAGCTTGATGAGGAACTTGCCGCGGCCGGGATGGAGCTGGCCGGTGCCGTCCACGCCGGTGGCGGTCGGCGCCGCCCAGGACGCCACGAGCGTGCGCTCGCGGTCGGTGAGCGGTTTCTGCTCGGCGAAGCGCGCCAGTTCGGAGGCTGGCATGGCGGCCAGGACGGCGGTGTCGCACCGCTCCATCAGGCCCAGCGCCTTGGCCCGGTCCTCCTCGGACGGCAGCGCCTGCAGGTCGCCCAGCGAATGGGTGACCATCATGGAGACCTCGCCCTTGGACCTGTTGAGCCGGGTGATGCCGTCCATCGCCTCCACCATCCCCGGGCCGGCCCGCAGCGCCCGCCACAGCTCGTCCAAGACCAGCACGATGGGGCGGTCGGCGAACCCGAACGCGCGGGAGGTGTCCACGGCCGAGTAGGAGTAGGCCCAGCACGCCAGCAGCCCGGCGGCGACCACGTTGTCGCCCGCGGTCAGGATCGCCGACAGATCCACGCTGACGGCCGGGGCGTCCAGGTCCAGCGGCGTGGTGGTGGGTGCGTCGAACAGTCCCGACAGCGGCCCGTCGCACAGGTTCTCCAGCGCCGCCACCAGCTCCCGGGTGAGGGCGATGTACTCGTCCCGGCCGCGCACCATCAGCTTGTCCATCAGCTCCTGCGGCGGGTTCCGCAGCGCGCCGATCACGTCCGGCAGGGTCGGGTCGGCGCCGGGCGCGGCCAGCACGGTGGCGCGGATCGCGGTGTTGAGCGCGGTGGACTCGGCGGCCCGGGGGCGGCGGCCCAGGCCGTGCGCGGTGGCCAGCAGCGCGTGCACCAGTTCGCTGCGGCGGCCGTTGACCTCGGCCAGCAGCCGCTCCCGCTCGTTGCCGGGCAGCGCCGCGAGCCTGCGGCCCAGCGGGCCGGAGTCCAGCGGGTTGATGCGGTCCAGGCCGCGGCCGACCCGCACCACCTGCCCGCCGAGCGCGGTCACCAGGTCGCGGTACTCGCCCTTGACGTCGCCCGGGATCAGCAGCTGGTAGCCGTAACCCACCAGGCCCAGTCCCATGCGCTTGGCGATCGCCGACTTGCCGGCTCCCGGCTGGCCCTGGACCCACACCCCCGGGTTGGAGGTGAGGCGGCCGACCCATCCGGCCGGGTCCAGGCACACCATCTCGCCGCTGAACAGGTCCGGGCCGATCGGCACGCCCTCGGCGGGCAGGCCGGAGGCCTGCAGGAACGGGAACAGCCCGGCGACTTCGGTGGTGGTGCCCAGGTACACCGCCCCGGCCTCGACGTGCGCGGCGCGTCCGTTGGCCGGGCCGGGCCACCCGCGGCGAGGGGCGATCGCGCGCCGGTTCAGCGCGGCCGGGCGGCCCTGCTCCCGGCCGTCGGGCCCGTCTGCGCCGGGGCCCGGCGCGTCGCCGGCACGCCGCCGCCCGCTCCGGCCGCCGAGCCTGCCGGGGGCCGGGCGTCTGAGGTTCCTGCGCAATCTGCGTCCCTGTCTCATCGCTGTCGTTCTCGGTCGGGGCGACGGTCGGGTCAGGCGTCCGGCGGGAAGACGCCGACCGGCAGCCCGGCGGCGAAGGCGGCGGCCTGCCCGCCGCGCGCCACCCGCAGCTTCAGGCGCGAGTCGCCGGCGGCCCGTTCGACCTCGCTCCTGGCCTCCTCCAGGTCGGCCGGGTCGGTCACGGTGGCGGTGACGTGCAGGGTGAACTGCACCAGTCCGGCGCCGCGGGCCTCCTGGCGGGCGGCGCGGACCGCGCGGGCCCGGTCGGCGGCCTCCCGGGCGGTGGGGTCGCGGCGCGACTTGCGGCGGGCGATCTCGCGGGCGGCCGCGACGTTGGCCTCGCGCTCCAGGACGGCGCCGGCCTCCTCGCGCGACAGCGTCCGGTACATGATCGTCACGCGGCGGGGGAACCGGCCCGGCCGGAGCAGGGGGAACAGCACGTCGTGCGCCACCCGCTGGCGGGGCGCGGCCAGCAGCACCCACGAGACCGAGTGCGCGCCGTCGTGTTCGTAGCGGTCCAGGTGCTCCTCGGCGGTGAGGGGGCCGGAGTCCGACCAGTCCAGATTCCACGCGCTGTCGGGCGCGGCCTCGGCGGCGGGGTCGAACGCGGTCCGCACGATGCGGACCAGGTCGGCGGGGGTGGCGCGGCGCAGCACGTCGGCGCCGGCCGCGCTGATCGACAGCCCGCCCAGGGCGCGGACCGCCTCGGCGGCCGCGTCGGCGGCCGAGCGGGGTCTGCGGCCGCCGCGCGCCGGATCCACCGTCAACGTCAGCCGGGCGCGCACCCGGGACGCGCCGCGCGGCGCGGCGGCCACCAGCCGGCCGAGGACGTCCTTGGCCAGCCGGGGCGCATCGGGCGCGACCCGGGCGGCCACGTGGTCGGCCAGGCGGGTGCCGGCCTCGGGCACCAGCTCGATGGTGACGGCGGCGTGGCAGACGGACTCGTCGTCGGCCAGGGACGCCAGCAGGTTCCCCCAGGAGGCGACCTGGGCGTCGATGGTGGACAGGTCGTTCAGCAGCGCCCCGGCCGGGGACAGCAGCACCGTGGCGGACATGCGGCCGGTGGCCTGGTTCCAGACCACGCCGACCGGGCCGCGGCCGGGGTCGTCGACCTGCAGCAGCCGCAGCGGCGCCAGCAGGCCGGGCAGGTCCCAGGCTCTGGGCAGCTCGGTGAGCACGTGTCCGCGGTAGGCGGTCTCGGCCCGCCAGTGCGCCCGCTGCCAGCGCAGCCGGGCGATGGCCAGGTCCAGCACGAGCACGCCGCCGCGGCGGGTGACCGCCAGCAGCAGCACCGCCGCGGCGGGGACGGCGGCGGTCAGGCCGGGCGCCGGGCCGGCGAACGCGAAGGCGAACAGCGGGACGAGGACGGAGGAGACCACCATCACGGTCTGGCGGGTGTCCATGCCGCCCAGGCCGATCGACCGGCTCTGCCGCCAGTCCCCGTAGCTCCTGGTGGGGCCGATTCCGGTCACCGCGGCTCGCCCTCCGCTTCCCCGTCCCGCATCCGCGGCGGGTCGGCCTGGTGCACGTCGGCCTCGCGCGGCCGGGGCACGGGCGGGTCTTCGGCGGCCGGCTCCGGATCGGGACGATCCGGGTCGCCGGTCCCGGCCGGCGGATCGGTCGCGTCGGCCGGGGGCGGCGCCAGGCGGCCGACGCGCGGTTCCGGCACCGGCGGGGCGGCGGCCGGCCCGCCGTCGGCCGGGGCCGGGCCGGGCGGCGCGGTCCGCACGGCGCCGTCGCCTCCGACGAAGGCGTCCGCGCCCTGGGCGACCTTCTCGTCGACCCGGCGGGCGGTGCCGGCCGCGACCGCCGCGGCGAGCCCGGCTCCCCCGGCCGCCGCGCCCGTGGCGCCGCCCGCGCCGGCGAGGGCGCCCGCGCGCTCGTAGGACTGCGGATGGGCGGGAAGGACCGCGGCGTCGGCGTCCCCGCCGGAGGCGCCGCCGTGGCTTCTGATCAGCGAGCCCAGCACGGAGCCCCCCTCGGCGGCGCCGCCGACGAACGAGGCCAGCGTGACGTTGTGCGCGCCGATGCTGACCGCCTGCCCCACGATCGGGGTGAAGACCTTCATCAGCGTCGGCAGCGCCAGGATCGCCAGGACCAGGGTGGTCAGACCGCGGACGATGTCCCAGAACCCGCGGCCTTCGCCGGTCTCCAGGAACCCCACCGCGAAGATCAGCGCGGCCAGGGGCTTGTAGGCCACGATCGCCAGCAGCGACGTCCACAGCCGGACCAGCCACTGGCGGGAGATGCGCCCGCCGACCTGCCCGGCCGCGGCCACCGGCAGCAGCATCGCCAGCACCGGGATCGCCGCCTGCCGGATGAACAGCATGACCAGCTGCACCACCGCGACGGCGAACACCACGACCCCGAACAGGATCACCGGCACCGGACCGAAGGCCGCCACGGACAGCCCGAGCATCGCCGACACCCGCTCGCCGAGGTCCCGGCTGAGCGAGCTGTCGAGGATCTGCTCGGTCAGCGCGTCCGAGGCGATCAGCAGGCCGTTGAGCAGCGTCAGCCCGACGGCGGTCATCACCGCCATGACCAGCAGGCCCTGCAGCGCCTCCGTCACGTGGTGGCCTCTGCGGGTGAACGCCGTGCGCATCGCGGCGAAGATCAGCAACAGGGTCGCGATGATCGTGCCGACGCCGACCATGACGGCCTGGAGCCGGGCGCTGGAGAACTGGCTGACCGCCCTGCTCGGCCCGCACCCGGTCCCCGGCGCGGTGTCCGAGCCCGTGCCGGCCGCCGACCCGGCGCCGGTCGCGTCCGGCGTCGGGCCGAGCGTGGCGTTGGGGATCGGCTGCAGGCAGCCGCCCTGGGGCAGCTCGGTGCCGGTGCGGTACCGGTCGGGCTGGACGAAGACGCCCGAGTCGGTGATGCGGATCGACGGCAGCTGCAACCAGCCCGTCACCGTGATCAGGACCAGCTCGTTGGCGGTCTTGGCGATGCCCTCCGCGAAGGGTTTGAGCAGCGCCTCCCCCGCCGAGCCCGCCACGTCGCCGGGTGAGGGCGGTGCGGGCACCTGCCGGGCGGCCTTCTGCAGGCACTCGATGAGCTTGTCGAGCTTCTGCTCCGGCTTGTTCCACGGGGCCAGGTTCTTCAAGCACTCCTTCAGGTCGACGTCCGACCGGTCCGCCTGCTGCTGATCCGGTGAGGACGTGGCTGAAGCCGTCGGAGTCGGCGTGGCGGTGGCCTGGCCGTCCGGCGCGGCGACGGCGGGTGGAGCCGTCGCCGGAACCGCGACGAGGACGGCCAACAGCAGCACGTGCCAGGTACGCGCCGACCGTGTTCGCAGCGGCCTGCTCCTGCGTGTCATGGTCGGTCTCGCAACGGAGTCGGGGACAGACGGGGAACTCGCGTTCGTCAGCGCGAGGGGCGATCCGGACGCGGGGCGGGCGGCGTCAGGAGTCGACCGGCAGCCACCCCAGGCTGGTGAACCTCTGGGTGCCCGGATCGGCGATCTCGGGGACGAACTCGCTGACGTCGTCCAGGGTCCACACCCAGTCGCCGCCGCGCACGGAGCGGTCCCACACCCAGTCCGATCCCAGCGCCACCACCTCCGACTGCGGCGTGGCCTGCGCGCTGGCGGCGGCGGTGACGTCGACCATCATCGCGACGCGGATCTGGTCGGGGGTGATCACCTTCCAGCGGACGCCGATCGGGGTGACCCGCACGTACGCCTCGTCGGGCAGCGGCCCGTCGGGAGGCAGGCCGATGTGCTCGCGCATGCCCCTGGCCGACGGGACGGCCGCCTCCCGCGCCCGCTCGCGGATCTGCGGCTGGGCGTAGATGTCGGCGGCCCGCAGGTTGTGGTCGGCGTCCAGCGTCCAGCTGGCGCTGAGCATCGCCGCCATCGCCGCCGCGGCCCCCTGCGGGGTGTGCGGGAACCGCACCGGGAAACGCTCGTCGAGGAGCTCGGCCGCACCCGGCAGCGTCACCGCGCCCTGCGGCGAGATGGGGCCGCTCTGCCTTCCTGGCGAGGGGGTCGGCCTGCCGCGCGCATCGCCGTCACCGTCCTGGCCGCCGATCAGCGACGACACCGCGAGCACCGCCGTCGGCACCGCGACGACGCCCACCAGCAGCCGGGCGCGCCGCCGGCGTCGCCGCGCGGCCTCGCGGATCTGCTGAGTCGAGGTCATCGCACCACCCGGCTCAGCTGGTGGCGTTCATGATCTGGGCGGCGATCGGCACGGCCAGGGCCGCCAGCGACAGCCCCGCCACCGTCCAGGGGATCCCGGCCGCGCCCTCGGCGGCCAGGTACGAGCGGTTGCGGCGGCCCACCGCCATCATGCCCGCGCAGATCAGCAGGCCGAGCGCGCCGGCGACCAGGCACCCCCACTTGGCCCAGGAGATCCACTGCTCCGCCACCTCCTGCAGCCCGGCGGGGGCCTCGGGCGCGGGGTTGTCCAACTGGGTCCCGCCCCCGCCGGAACCGGG
Organism: Actinomadura keratinilytica; assembly: GCF_039539665.1. Taxonomy (NCBI): domain Bacteria; kingdom Bacillati; phylum Actinomycetota; class Actinomycetes; order Streptosporangiales; family Thermomonosporaceae; genus Actinomadura; species Actinomadura keratinilytica. The sequence goes on along the minus strand of NZ_BAABDO010000067.1, from coordinate 26,194 downwards.
AGGGGCGGCCAGCGAGACCAGGGCGTTGTCGACACGAACAGCCAGGGACAACATCGTTAGCCTCCAGACACCGATGCCGAAAGCTGATCGAGTTGACGACGCACCCGCTCGACGGCGGCGGCGACCTTGCGCTGCCGCAGCGCCTGGGCGGGATCGTCCAGATGACGCAGCGGATACAGGTACGGCACGTCGATCACCGCGGTCACCCGGGAGGCCAGGGCACGCCGCCGGTAACGCACCAGGGGCGGGACGCGGAACGGCACGTCGGCCACCACCATCAGCGCAGGCCGGCGCAGATCCGGCCGCCAGCGCGTGACCCAGACGGCGGCGGCCGCCAGCCCGGCGGCGGTGGAACGCGCCACCAGCACCGGAACGCGGGCGGCGTCGACCGGCATGCCGTACCGCCACTCGACGACCCTCCCCGAGTACCCGGGGTCCAGCAGCCGCACCAGCGTGGACGTGCCCGCTCCCCCGTGCACGCCGAACAGCACCAGCCCCGGCTTCGCCGGCAGGACCTGGGCGTTCGTGCCGGTCGTCGGCAGGTGCGGCCGGGGCGCGCACCCCGGAGTCGTCGCAGGTCGAGGCCCCGGAACGGCCGCGATGGCCGTGCCCCTCATACCTCCCCCACATGATCGTCGATGACCGATGCGGAAGATCAGACAGTGATGTAATTACTCAAAAGTGACCAATATTGACAACCCGAGTTTGCCGTCGAAGGGTGCTCCGCCCGCCGTCGGTGCCGCGGGGGCGTCAGCACCTGCTCGTGGTCCATACGGGGAGGACGATGCCGCCGCAGGGGGTCGCAGCGAGAGGCGCGCTCGTGATGTCGGCCGGATTCGTGCTGGTCATGCTGGTCGTCGGGGTGGGAGCGGTGGTGCTGGCCGGTTTCGGCCTCGGCAGCTGCCGGGCGCAGGCGTCGTCGGCGGCGCAACCCGGCACCTCCGATGACGCCCGCGAGATCCCCGCCGACTACCTGGCGCTTTACCAGAAGACCGGCCGCGAGTACCGGATCCCCTGGAACGTCCTGGCGGCCATCGGCAAGGTCGAGTCCGACCACGGCCGCTACCCCGGGCCGGGCATCCGCTCCGGCGCCAACTACGCCGGAGCGGCCGGGCCGATGCAGATCGGCATCGGCGGCGCCGCCAGCGACTCCTGGAGCCGCTACGCCGTCGACGGCGACGGCGACGGGCGAAAGAGCGTCTACGACCCGGCCGACGCCATCGCCACCGCCGCCCGCATCCTCATCGAGGACAAGGGCTACCGCCGCGACCCGCGCACCGCGGTGCGCCGCTACAACGGCTCCGGACCGGCAGCCGAGGCCTACGCCGACCGCGTCATGAACCTGGCCCGACGCTACGCCCAGGGCGACTTCGACATCGGCGCCCCCGACCTCGCCGGAGTCGCCTGCGCCGACAGCGGCGGATTCATCAACCCCGCACCGCAGAGCGTCAACGCCCGGCAGTGCCGCTCACAGCCCATGGGACCGGAGAACATCACCGCATGCATGCGGCAGGTCCGCGACCTGATCCGCGCCCGGTTCGGCCCCCTGAAGACCATCGGCTGCTACCGCACCACCGGCGACCCGCAGGACCACGCCCGCGGCCGCGCCTGCGACTTCATGGTCAGCGTCGGCACCATGCCCAGCGCCGAGCAGACGCAGGTCGGCTACGACATCGCCAACTGGGCCGCGGCCAACGCAGGGAAGCTCGGCATCCGCTACGTCATCTGGCGCCAGCGCATCTGGAACATCGAACGCGCCCGCGAGGGCTGGCGAACAATGGAGAACCGCGGCGGCATCACTGCCAACCACTACGACCACGTCCACATCTCGGTGTACTGACCAGCGGCAGCACACCCCACAGGCCAGACCCGACCCGTCCCCTGTGCTTCGAGAATCCCCTGAGAGGCCCATCCCCGCGTGCACGGGGCCGACGCCGGTACCTCGGCCGGGACGGCCGCCGCCAAGGGAGCATCCCCGCTTGTGCGGGGCCGAGCCGGGCACCAACTTGGCGACGGCGTTCCACATCGGACCATCCCCGCGTGCGCGGGGCCGACATCCGCGAGACGATCACCCTCACCGGCTCGGACGGAGCATCCCCGCGTGCGCGGGGCCGACCGGCCGCGCGGGTCGAACCCGAACGGGATCGGCGGAGCATCCCCGCGTGCGCGGGGCCGACGCTTGGCTAGTCAGGTCAACCTCTTCGGCAAAGGGAGCATCCCCGCGTGCGCGGGGCCGACGCGATCAGCGCCAGCAACCGCAGGATGAACGTCGGAGCATCCCCGCGTGCGCGGGGCCGACACCGCCCCCACCGCGCAGGCCGCGCCGATCACAGGAGCATCCCCGCGTGCGCGGGGCCGACGCCGTCTCACCCGGTGCCGCGTACCTGAGAGGGGGAGCATCCCCGCGTGCGCGGGGCCGACCCCCGGACGGTGTCCACCGTCCCCGCTCAGGAGGGAGCATCCCCGCGTGCGCGGGGCCGACCCGGGACCATGGACGCCTCCCGCGCCGGATGGGGGAGCATCCCCGCGTGCGCGGGGCCGACAGCTCGACGACATCACCGTATCCGGCCGTGAGGGGAGCATCCCCGCGTGCGCGGGGCCGACGCTCAGATCATCCAGGAGCTGCCCGAGCAGTCGGGAGCATCCCCGCGTGCGCGGGGCCGACCGGGTTCGCGCTCATCACCGCGTTGAACACCGCGGAGCATCCCCGCGTGCGCGGGGCCGACGCTTGCCCATGGGCTTACAGCAGCGATTAGAGCGGAGCATCCCCGCGTGCGCGGGGCCGACAACTACATCCGCAAAGTGCTCGCATTCTTGCAGGGAGCATCCCCGCGTGCGCGGGGCCGACAACGACGAAGCCGCACAGGTCACGCTGACCCTGGGAGCATCCCCGCGTGCGCGGGGCCGACCCCCGGACGGTGTCCACCGTCCCCGCCCAGGAGGGAGCATCCCCGCGTGCGCGGGGCCGACGCACCGACTGCGGTGACCTGCTGGCCGCTGCCAGGAGCATCCCCGCGTGCGCGGGGCCGACTGGGCGCGCCGCGACCTCACCGCGACCGCGAGGGGAGCATCCCCGCGTGCGCGGGGCCGACGTCCACTCGACGGTCTGCCAGTCGGTCTCGCCCGGAGCATCCCCGCGTGCGCGGGGCCGACGGCTCCTCGCGCTCGTCTCGCCCGGTGAAGGAAGGAGCATCCCCGCGTGCGCGGGGCCGACCTCCTGGGGTGTGTGGGGGCCGTGCGGCGGGTGGGAGCATCCCCGCGTGCGCGGGGCCGACTGCCGCAAGAGCGTGATCTGCACGAGGTGCGGGGGAGCATCCCCGCGTGCGCGGGGCCGACGCCAGCAGCTTGGGGTCCTTGCGCAGGTGCGCCGGAGCATCCCCGCGTGCGCGGGGCCGACGCCACGAACGATTAGGCGGCTTGTGTGGGCCGAGGAGCATCCCCGCGTGCGCGGGGCCGACTACACCGTCGACCTGGCCGTCCTTGGCGGCTCGGGAGCATCCCCGCGTGCGCGGGGCCGACGATCCCTGCAGCGCCTTGAAGATCAACGCAGCGGGAGCATCCCCGCGTGCGCGGGGCCGACAGCAGCCGGCGCCGGAGCTGGCCGACGCGGAGAGGAGCATCCCCGCGTGCGCGGGGCCGACGGCCTGTCCAAGGCGCTGCGGCGGCTCGCCGAGGGAGCATCCCCGCGTGCGCGGGGCCGACCGCCGGATCCTGGAGTCGCCACGTATCGCCGGAGGAGCATCCCCGCGTGCGCGGGGCCGACACTTGCTGACCTGCGAGTCTATAACGGCGAAGCCGGGTTTTCATTTAGTTGGATTTGCAAACGGACCATGCGTGGCCTCGGATGTCGGATCTGGTGGACCCCGCCCACGCCCCCACCACGAGCTCTTTGGCGACTTGGATGACCGTGCAACGGCTGTGACCTCTTCGCATTCGACCAGGTACGACGCCCGCGCCCGTCCTCTGGGGGCCGCACTGTGCGCACGACGAGTTCGGCTGGCGCGTCTGCGATTGCACTGGGAGAATCAGACAGTACCGCCGCCGACACCTACTGGGCCGTCCCTTTTGCGGAGAGCAGACAGCCGGGTGGAACGAGTCCATGACCTCGCCTGACCGCAAGCACGCACCGAGCCTGCCGCACATCGACGAGGCGGCGGCCGTCGGTATGCGGCCCCTAGGGTTCTGGCATGCCGATTTCTGGTAAAAACGCGCAGGTCCGGCAGGCGGTCATCTTGGCCGGAGGGCAGGCGACCAGGCTGCGTCCGTACACCGACGACCGGCCGAAGGCGATGGTGCCGGTCGCGGGCAAGCCGATTGTGGACTGGCAGCTGGAGTGGCTCGCCGCGTCCGGATGCGAGCATGTCGTGGTTTCCTGCGGTTACCTCGCCGACGTGCTCGGCAAGCACCTGCAAGGCCACTCCTACCCGTTGGCCATCGAGGTGGTGGTGGAGGACGAACCCCTCGGCCGGGGCGGAGCGCTCCGGTTTGCCGCGGGCCACCTCCCCTACACGGGGGAACGGTGGCTGGCCCTCAACGGCGATGTCCTCACGCGGTTCCCGCTGGCCGACTTCATCGACCGGCACCACCAGGCGGAGGCGATGGCGACCATCGCGCTCGCCCAGTACCGGACCACCTGGGGCATTGCCACACTCGATGACGAAGACCGCATCGCGGGGTTCGTGCAGAGCCCGCGGCTGCCGTACTGGATCAATGGCGGCGTCTACGCGTTCGAGCCGGACGTGGTCGAGCTGCTGCCGGTCAAGGGCGATCACGAGGACACCACCTTCCCACAGCTGGCCGTCGACAAGCGCCTGGCCGCTTACAAGATCCCGGGGTACTGGCGCGGGGTCGACACCGTCAAAGATGTCAAAGAGGCGGGCGAGGAGGTCACCGGCCTAGACTGGTGAAGCCCCGAAGCCGCTCCCTCCAGCTCCCCGCCGACCAGGAACGGGAAGGCAGCGCGGCCCATGCGCTGCTGCCGCAAGGCTCCTGGGCCGACGCCGGAAAAGCCATCCTCCCAGGCCATCGCGACTCCGGAACGTGACGATCGACGCCGCCGCACTACCCGCACGACGGCGGGTCTAGCAAGATCACTGATACGCGAACCATCTCCGCATGTGCGAGGCTGACGCCGTCGTGACAGCGGTCAGCACCCGGAGCCGGGGCCCATCCCCGCGTGCGCGGGGCCGACATCGGCGGCGCCGGCGGCGCCGCAGGCCGGGAGGGAGCATCCCCGCGTGCGCGGGGCCGACCCGGGCGCCCACTCGCCCTCGTGGTGGATGATCGGAGCATCCCCGCGTGCGCGGGGCCGACGCTGCGCCAACAGATCGCAGAGGAACTGCGGTGGGAGCATCCCCGCGTGCGCGGGGCCGACACCGACGGAGAAGTCCCTGCCAGCCTGCAGGTCGGAGCATCCCCGCGTGCGCGGGGCCGACCCCTGCCCGAACAGGCACCGCTCGTCGAAGCAAGGAGCATCCCCGCGTGCGCGGGGCCGACCAGCGTGGAAGCGGTGGGCTCAAGGGGGCGTGGGGAGCATCCCCGCGTGCGCGGGGCCGACCCTTGGTGAGTTCCTTGATGCGGCCAGACCGTCGGAGCATCCCCGCGTGCGCGGGGCCGACTTCGGCCTGAAAGCCCGGACTGTGGTCCGACCTGGAGCATCCCCGCGTGCGCGGGGCCGACTCGGCCCGCAGACGTGGCCCGTGCTGCTGCGAGGGAGCATCCCCGCGTGCGCGGGGCCGACAGGCCACATGCCCCACCGGCGGCGCGCCCGCCGGGAGCATCCCCGCGTGCGCGGGGCCGACACTTGCTGACCTGCGGGTCTATGGCGGCGAAGCTGGGTTTTCATTTAGTTGGATTTGCAAATGGACCATGCGTGGCCTAGCTGGCAAGCGCGGAATCTGACTGTTGTCGGTACCGGCTAGGGGTGTGTGTTGGACCGCATGCGCAGGCTGGCTCGCCAATAGCACCTGCTGGCGCGCGGGACCGACAGACCTCATGGTGTTTCGGCCTGGGGCCTGCCCCGTGGGTGGGCGGCGGTACTTGATGGCTTGCAGGTTCATCGCGGGAGGGGTGGGTCTTCGTTGGGGCGGTTGCGGCGGCGGGCGGAGAGGATGAGGCCGTCGAAGTCGGTGGGGCGCCAGCGGTCTTTGCCTGCGGTGCGGACGGCCCAGCCCTGTTCGTTAGAGGCGGGTTCGACGAGGATGGCTTGGCCGTCGCCGATGCGGGTGGCCAGGAGGTCCCAGAGGCGGTCGCGGATGCGGCGGCTGGGGTTGCCGACGAACACTCCGGCGTGCACTTCGACCATCCAGCGGGTGAGGTGACCGCGGAGTCCTTCCGGCGCGGCGATGAGGACGATGACGGTCGTCATGAGGTGGCGGCGGGATCGCTGGCGGGCGGGTCGAACTCGGGGCCGATGATGGCGATGTGCTGATCCCCCATGCCGGGCTGGATGAGGTCTTCAGATCCGGACCAGTTGACGCCTCCGGCGACCGCTCCCACCTGGTCGTCCCACAGTTGGTTGACGTCTTCGTCGACGGGGATGCGGGTTGCCTCGTCCGGTGTGAGCAGTGTCCTGACGTCGTGGACGATGCGGCGGAGGAGGCGGTTTTCGGCGATGAGGTCGCGTAGCCCGGTTCGGGCGTCGCGCTCCTCGGTGAGTCCTTGGGCCGCCAGGTCGAAGGCGAGGGGGATGGTGTAGTCCGCCTTGTAGAGGTCGGCGATGTCGAGGACGAAGGAGATCGCCGATCCGGTGTGGACGAAGCCGAGGCCCGGGCTGGCCCCCAGGCCGACGATGACGGCGTGGCAGATGCCGTACAAGGCGGCGTTGGCGGCCGACAGCAGCCGGTTGAGGTCGTCGCCGGCGGCGTAGGCGTCCCCGGCCTTGTAGTGGCGGCGGGTCCACGGGACGCCGGTGCGTTCGGAGTGCATCTCGTAGAGCCTGCGGATGCGGGTGCCTTCGCGGCCGCGGAGCTGCTGCATCGTCGCGGTGGAGACGTCCTCGCCGGGGAAGCGCATGGCGTACATGGCGCGGGCGACATCGAGGCGTTCTTTGGGGCGGGTGACCAGGTACGCCTGGCGGTACAGCAGTCCGGCTCCGCGGGCGGGGCCGAGTCCGGAGGCGTACAGGCGGACGCCTTGCTGGCCGACCCAGCAGATGGCGGTGCCGGAGTCGCCGAGGAGGTTGACGGCGCCGTGGGTGATGCGGGTGCCCGGGCCCAGCAGCAGCACCGCGACCAGGGCGGCGGGGATGCGGACGGTCTCGCGCTTGTTGATGACCACGACGGCGTTCTCGTCGCGGTCGACGTGGCAGCGTTCGACGTAGACGCTGGAGACGCGGTCGTGCAGGCGGTGCAGGTCGTGGGGGTGGGCCTTCCACCAGATGTCGGTCATTCAGCGTCCGTTCCGGGGCGCGAGGGTGAGCAGGCCGCAACCGTAGGCCTTGGCCGGTCCGATGCCGTGCAGCAGGGCGCGGGCGAGCAGGTCGGTGTCGGTGACGCGCAGGTGGCCCTGGAAGGTGACGGTGTGCAGCACGACCTGCCTGCGGCCCTGCTTGGTGAAGGCGATGCGGTCGCGGCGGGTGATCCGGACGTCGGGGGCGGGGGAGGTGGCGTGGCCGTCCGGGTCGGGCAGGTCGGGGTCGGTGCGGGCGGGGAGGATCTCGAAGCCGTGCTTGTCGGTGCGGCTCAGCAGCCAGTCGAGTTGAGTGGCGGCGGTGCGGTGGCCGATGCGGAAGGACCTGCGGCTTCCGTTGCGGATGTGCTCGGCCTGGACGGCGGTGGGCTTGATGGGCCGGGAGGTGTTCTGTACCGGGTTGGCGGTCAGCCGGAAGTTGAACTCGCGGCCGACGGCCAGCTGGGCGAGGAGCGGGGAGTAGTCGGCGACGGTGTAGTGGTCGCCGTCGGCTTCGGGCCAGCCAGCGGCCTCGACCAAGTGGGTCCAGTCGGGCTTGGAGCGGGTGAGGGCGATGAGGTGGGGCCGGTGCGGGTTGTCGGTGTCCAGCCGCCACAGCAGGCGTTCGGTGTCGGGGCCGGCGGGGACGGCGGCGCAGACGTGGCTGTGCATGGCCCGCGGGTTGGTCAGCAGGTCGCGGGACTGCTTGCGGAGCGGGTTGATGCGGACGCGTGACAGGTAGGGCATTGTCGGTCACCAGCCCAGCAGCGCGAAGGGGTCGTGGCCTTCCGGGCCGGGCGTGTCGGGGTCGGGGAATCCGGTGGGCGCTGAGACCCAGGAGTGGGTGACGCGCCGGCTGGCGTACCGGCGGTCGCGGGGGGCGAACGACAGCGGCACGTCGTTGAGGATGTCGTCGCCGTCGGGGGCCTCGACGGTCGTGGGCAGGTCGATGCGGGCGGGGCGTCCGTGGCGGCGCTGGAAGTCGCGGCGGGCGGCGTGCCCGGCCTGCCAGGGCTGCTCGGTGAGCGCTTCGCTCAGCGTGCCGGGACGCGTGCCCAGGACGATCGGCTGGGTCGGCGGGCAGGAGCGTCGTCCGAGCGCCAGCGGGAAGGCCGGGCGCCGGACGGCCGCGGCGAGGGACTCCAGCAGGTCGGCCGGTCCGGCGACGCCGACGACGAACACGGCGTCCTGCAGGTAGTACCGCTGCGTGACGTGGGTGTACTTGGCCGGGGAGGTCGGCTTCTGCGCGCCCTTGGCGTTCACGGCGGCCTGCGGCAGCGGACGGCCGCGGTAGTCGCTGACGGTGTGGTAGTCGCGCAGCAGCGTGCCGGCCTGGTCGACCCGCACGCCGACGGCCAGGTCTGCGAGGTCGCCGAGGGGGTCTTCGCGGCGGCGGCCCTGGGCGGCGGCCAGGAGGCCGATGACGCCGGACTTGGTGGGCTGGGGCCGGGTCTCGCGCCGGTTGAAGCGGCTCTGCTCCCCCCAGGACTGCAGGGGGCCGGCGAGCCGCAGCAGCAGGACGCGCTGGTCGCGGTGTGCCATGCGGTCCTCAGCTCTGCTTCCACGCCCGGGCCAGGACGTCGTTCAGCCCGTCCATGGTCTGGTCGAAGGTCTGGTTGGGGCCGAACGCGCGGGTGATGGACTCGGCGGCCTCGTCGAAGGCGTGGGACACGGCCGCGTGCACGGGCTGGTCGCCCCACTGCTGGACCGAGCGCAGGTATTCCTTGGCGAGCCGGTCGGCGGAGGCGGCGGCGACGCCAGAGGCGACGCCGGAGGGGTCGGTGGCCGGGACGGGGTGTTCGAACGCCGACACCAGGTTGACCGGCTGGTCGTCGCGGACCACCACGGCGACGAGGCTGGGCCGCGTGCGGTGGGCGAACGCGTTGATGTGGCCGGTCGGCATGGACAGCGCGAACGCCCGGCCGAAGCGGTTCACGGCGTCCAGGGCCGCGTCGACGGAGCCGATGTTGTCGATCAGCCGGTGCACGCCGACGGTGGCGTAGCGGTAGAGGGTGGCGGAGTTGAACCCGATGTTCCCGATCATGCCGGCGCCGGTCTCGTCGCGTTCGTTGACGTCGTCGACCGCGGTGTAGTAGTCGGACTCCAGTTCGACGCGGTGGGTCGACAGCGCGTGGGCGACCTGGGCGGCGGCGTCGACGTTCAGGGAGGGGATGTCGGCGACCATGCGGCCGAACAGTGCGACGCCCATGGGGTGGCCGGTCTTCAGCTTGTCGGCGACCTTCAGGTCTTTGGCGGCGGCGGCCAGCGCGTCGTCGGGGAGGGCGGCCAGTTCGGCGGCGCGGTCGGCGACCAGGTCGACGATCCGGTCGAGCTGGCCGTGGCCGTAGTACAGCAGGTAGGCGGTGTCGCGGTCCTTGCGGCCGCCCTTGATGCCCAGCGGCTCCAGCAGCGCGTCGGCCAGCCGCTGCGCCTGCTCCTGGTCGAGCCCGGTGCGGTCGGCGATCCGGCCGGTCAGCTGCTTGGCGATCTGCTTGGTGCGGGTGGACTGCTCGGCCTTGGGCAGGTGCCGGTCGAACTCGATGCGGGTGGCGCGCTTCCATGCCTGCGAGGACACACGGGAGCGCCGGACACCGCCGAAGTACGCCTCCTTGGGGTTGCCCTGGTCGTCGCGGTTGAGGTTGGCCGGCGGCACGGTCTGCAGGATGTGGAAGTCGACGTACTGGTGGTCGGGCATGACGATCTCCTCGAAGAAGGGGGAATGGGGGCGGCGCGGGGGCGCCGGTGGGTGGCCGTTGCGACTCACCCGGGGGTCTGGCTGGCGGGGGTGGCGGGGCTTTCGTCGTCCCGGCCCGCCCAGACCTGGTACTCCACGGCCAAGCGGCGGCGTGCTCGACGGCGGCGGTCCTCGTGATGCCAGTCCTGGATCAGCCGCATGAGCCCGTCGTAGTCCAACGGCTGGTCGATGACGCGCAGCTGGTCGATCAGGCCGCGCAACCGAATCAGCAGCGCGCCGGGGCTGGTCGTGGTGGCGGCGGCGTTCACCCGCGCGTCCACGGCCTGCGGGCTGAACCGCTGGCTGATCCGCAGCCGGTACAGCGCCTTGCCCAGCGGGAACCTCGGGTCGTGCATCGAAGTCCGCTTGGACTGCTGGTGCAGACCGTACAGGGCGAGCGCCGCGTGCTCGGCCCGCTGCTCGATCGACAGCTGGCCGCGCCGGGCCAGCCTGTCGTCGACCGGGCAGGTGTAGAACCGCCACATCTCCGGCACCTCCCCGGCCTCGCGGCCCAGGCCGGCGCGCAGGGCGGCCAGGTCTTCACCGGGCGGCGGGCCGAGGGGGCGGCCGGTGTGCGGGTCTGCGGCGAGCCAGGTGCCGTCGGCGGCGATACGGCTCCAATAGCGCTTAGTCATGTGTCTTCCTCGCCGGTGGGTGGGAGTCGGCGCCGGTGCTCGGCGGCGCGGGGAAGGATGCGGTCGACCTTCCTGCGGAAGGTGTCCTCGGCGACGCCCAGGGGGTAGGCGGCCTCCTTCGTTCCGTCGGGCTTGCGGACCTCGCGGCCGGCGAACACGCTCTCCGGGACGGTGGCATGGATTGAATCGGCGACCTGGAGCGCCAGGCGGTGTGCCGTCAGCTCCCAGCCCAGCACCCCGCGGTCGAGCGTCTGGGCGTCGGTGACCTCCCGCAGGCCGTGCAGCAGGCGCCGCACCACCGGGTCCAGCAGGTACAGCAGGCGCTCGCCGGGGCGTTGGCCCCTGTCCCAGGGGATGGGGTCGAGGCCGGCGGCCCGGCGCAGGTCGTCCGAGAGGCGGTTGACGGCATGGGCGAGCTGCTCGGCCTGCTCGGCGGTGTCCAGGACGACGTCGCGGACGTCGCCGTCGGCGCGCAGCGCGGCGATCGGCACCGGGAGCAGGTCGTGCAGGACGTCCTCGACGATGGCGGACTGGTTCCCGTACACCATGCCGAAGGTCTCCGCGCGCAGCGGGTACCGCTCGTCGATCAGCTCATCGGCCAGCAGGCCGTTGACCTGGTCGAGCAGCTCGCTGGTCTTGAACGAGGCGGTGTCACTCGCCTCCACCGCCAGCAGGGCGTTCAAGCCGCGCCAGATCGCCTTGCCCGGAGTGTGCCGCAGCGGACCGGGCTTCGCCGACTTCTTCGCGGGCCTGTCGACTCTCCAGGCGGTGTGCGGTTCCCAGTCGGGTGTGGCGGCGAGCCGGTCTCCTGCCGCGACGATCACCTGGCAGACCCGCGGGCCGTCGGCGGTCTGCTCGGGGATGAGCCGGATGCGGCGCGACTGCCAGGTCCACAGGTCCAGCAGTCCCTGCGCCGTCCGGGTCTCCCAGGCGGGGCCGATCGAGCGGGTCCACTGGGGGGCGCCGAGCCGCCCCTGGACGCCGATGGGGATGTTGAGCAGCAGCGTCTCGTACAGCGTCCGGCCGATCGGCACCACCACGCCCAGCTGGCCCAGAGGACCGGTCGGGTTGCCCGTCGTCTTGCCGGACTTGACCTTCGGGTCGCCGACCACACCGGTCTTGATGGCCGCGGTGTCCCAGCAGTGGGCGTGCAGCAGCCACAGCGCCGCCTCGGCCGGAGTCAGCGGGGGCGGGTCGGCTTCGCTGCGGCTGGAGAACAGCGGCACATTGTTCCCCGTCGCCTGCGTGGCGACCAGCAGCCCCGACCCCTTCGTCTCGTCCTTGGCCGTGCGCAGCCCGGCGACCTGCCCGAACGGGGTCTCGGGATGGAAGAGATCGAAACGCTCCCGGTACGTGTGCAGGTAGGCGTTGATCTTTTCCTTCTCGTCCTCGGTGAAGGCGCCCTGGCCGAACCGCTCGGCCCACGCGCGGCGGTCGGCCGGCGCCCCCAGCGCGTCGACGACGACCGGCAGGAGCACCTGCCGCAGCAGCGCCGGAAACTGGGTCGGAAGATCGACGACGATCTCGGTGATCTCGCCGGCGCGGGCGAGCACGTCCGCCAGCCCGAGCGGTTCGACCCGCGAGTCGCCCAGCCGCGCCCGCAGCCACGGCTGCTCTATCAGGGAGAACTCGGGCATCACCGACCTCACAATCGATCCCATGTAGCGCCATTGAACGCTACTGGTGCTGAAGATCGTTCTCAGGGATATGGCAGAGTTGGCCGGACTCGGCCTTCGCCTGTCGATGGCGGAGGCTCGGCCCCGCACCGGCGGGGATGGCTCCCGATCACATGTGAGCCGCACGTAGGCCCCGCGCTGCGCGGGGAAGGGCGGGGCGGCTTATGGCCGCCCCGCCCCATGGCGACGCGGACTCGTGTGCACCAGCCCCAGCAGCCGGTCGTAGCGGACGACGTGGTCACCGATCCGCGCCGCGCCCGAGGCGTCGAGCACCAGCGCGCGGCTGTGGCGCAGCCACGGATGGTCACGCCAGCCCTCCAGCGGCGCCAGAGCCTGCTCAGCCTCCTCGGTCAGCACCGCGGGAAGACGCACGGTGCCGCCCAGCACGTCGTCGATGACATCGCGGGAGACGTCGCCGTGCACGCCCAGCGCCCTGCCCGACAAGGTCCGGTAGCCGCGATCGTCACGGCGGACCAGCACCACCTCGACGCTGCGGTCGCCGTCACGCACCATCGCCCGGTGCTGCTCCTCCGACACGCCGTCCCGGGAACCGCCGCGGTGCAGCCCCTCCAGGGTGGGCCGTGCATGCTCCCCGACGCGGGACAACAGGAACGGCTCGGCGCTCTCCGCGCGGGCGCGCTGCCTGGCGGCCCAGTCGTCATAGGCCTCGCGCTCGGCCTTGACCCAGGCGTCCGGGACCACCCGACGGTCGGCCTCGTAAACGTCGGCCACCAGAGCGGGTACCTGCCCGGGGATCGACCAGCTCCCCCCTGCGCCGGAGCAGACCAGGGCCGCCGTGCGCAGCAGCAGATAACGGCCGTAGATGCCTTCCGCGGCCCGCGGAAACCACGGCGGGGCGCCGTCGCGCGGCGCGAAACCGGTGACCACCACCCGCGGCTCACCGACCCGGCCCCGCCGCCGTACGCCCGCGTGCCGATGGGTCCGGCCGATCCGCTGCAGCAGCAGGTCCATGGGAGCCAGATCGGTGACGAGCAGGTCGGCGTCGACGTCGAACGACTGCTCGGCGATCTGCGTCGCCACCACGATCAGGCGGTGCGGGCGATCGGGCCCCTCCGGGTCGGGCGGCCCGAGCAGCCGCAGGCACTCCTCGGTCCGGACGGCTCGGTCGGCCGCGCACAGCCGCCCGTGCAGCAGCCGGACCTCGTCGCCGAACTCCGCGTGCAGGGCCTCGAACGTCCGCTGTGCGCGCGCGACGGTGTTGCGGATCACCAGCGCGCACCCGCCGTCGGCCAGACGCTCCCGCAGCAGGGCGGCCACCTGCTCGTCGCCGGGGGACGGCGCGTCAGGGGCATCCGCCGCGTCATCGGGCGGTTCGGCGAGCACCTCCACCGCCACCTGCAGGTCCGACCGCCAGGACCGGCTGCTCTCCACCACGTGCCCGACGCCCGTTCCGGTCGACCACACGGCCGTCACGTTCGGGTACCCGTCGGGCTCCGGCACCGTCGCCGCTTCGGGCGGGCGTGCGTCCTCGCGTGAACCGGCTCCCGCCAGGTAAGCGGCCAGCAGCTCCCGACGTTGCGCCGGCGGCAGAGTCGCCGACAGCAGCACGACCGGCACCCCCGCCTGTCCCAGCCAGCGCAGCCCTTCCATCAGGAACTGCGACATGTAGACGTCGGCGGCGTGCACCTCGTCCAGCACCACGACCTTGCCCGCCAGACCCGCCATCCGCAGCATCACGTGCTTGGTGCGGGTGGCGGCGAACAGCAACTGGTCGATGGTGCCCACCACGAACGGGCTCAGCAGGCCCCGCTTGGACCCGAGGAACCACTGCGCGGGAGCCCTGCGCTCCGGCCCGGCCTGCGGATCCGCCGATCCCGACGTCACCCCGAAGGGGTCTTCGAGGCCGAACTCGTCCTCCGCGACCCCCGTGAACCGGTCGTCCGGGGAGGTGCCGCCGTCCTCGAGGAGATCCCGCCACCGCCGGTTGAACATCCGCTTGCCGTGCAGCAACGCCACCTGGGACGCCAACGGCGGATCGATCGCCTCCACCCAGGACCGCACGTTGGCGAACATCGGGTCGCAGGTCGCCTGGGTGGGCATGCCGACGAACACGCCGTCCATGCCCCACCTGGCGGCCAGCACCTCCGCCGCCAGCAGCGCGGCCTTGGTCTTCCCCTCCCCCATGGGCGCTTCCACCACGAGCAGCCCGGGCGCCTCCATCCGAGCCGCGACGTCCACCACCATCGTCTGCGACGGGCGCGGGTCGTCCCCGAAGCGCCGCTGAAACGCGTCTGCGTCCGGGGCGGCCAGCTCACCCCAACCACCCCGCAGACCCAGCCGCTTCCACGCCGCCTCCGCGCGCTCCCGCGCCCCCGGCATGCTGACGTGCGCCAGCGAGTCCACCCCGACGAAATGGGCCTGGTCGCTGGCGATCCAGTCCGCCATCACCACGAATCCGCTCAGCTGCAGCTGCACCGCCCGAGTGGGCACCTGCTCGGGCTCCGCAGCGGTGACGCCGGAGAATCCCAGCGCCGTCGTGAACGCCTCCAGCAACGCGCGGCGGGCCTTCTCCCACTCGGGACCTCTACCGCTGAGCTGCTCCAGTGCACGCCGCGGTCGCGTTTCGCCGAGGGTCGGGAACAGACCGTGGTGCCCCGCGACCAGCGGCCACACCCAGTCGATGTTCGCCTCCGACCACCCGGCCGCGGTCAGCTGCCTGCGAAGCAGGAACCCGCCCGCCCGGTCGTGGCGCCAGCGGTGCCGCTCGACGACCCGTTCGTTCCAGACCAGCCCCGCCCGACGGACGAGCGCAGCCCCAGCGGCATCAAGATGCTGGAACGCCGGGCAGGCCTTTCCGAAGTCGTGGATGCCGCACAGCCAGGCGAAGAACCGGCGCCCCTCCCCCTGCCCCGCTATGTCGTCGAGCGTCCGCCGAGTCCACGGCGCCAGGTAGTGATCCCAGATCAGCTCGGCTACCGCGGCGGTGTCGAGCAGGTGCTGCAACAGCAGGTTCGCGCGGCCCCCGGCCTTGCCGGCGCTCTTCCCCCATAACGCGGCCAGCGGGTCGCCCAAGCGGCCCGTCTCAGAAGGAGGTCGGGGGGTTTCTCCGTGGTCTTCAAGCCTCACGGCTGACAAGGTAGCCAACCCCACCGACAAAACAGTGCCCTTGGGCCGACAGGGCCTTCGACGAGCTTCCCGACAAGGCCGACACCAGAGGCAGACACTCACCGGCAGGCCACCGCGCCCACGAGGCGGTGGACAGCGAAGCACACATGGAACACCCCGCGTACGCGGGGCCGACTCCCGGTCCAGCACCGTGATGTCGTAGACCGCGGGACCATCCCCGCGTGCGCGGGGCCGACTACCGCTCCATCACGGTGCGGGGGATGCGCCCCGGACCATCCCCGCGTGCGCGGGGCCGACGGGTCGTTCGAGATGCTGTCCCGGCTGATCCGGGGACCATCCCCGCGTGCGCGGGGCCGACGCGTTCATCACGCTCGACTCGTCGGGGCTGGTGGGACCATCCCCGCGTGCGCGGGGCCGACCGCGTCCCGACATCGTGCTCGGCGACCGGGAGCGGACCATCCCCGCGTGCGCGGGGCCGACACGGCAGGGCACGACCGGTACTGGCAGGGTGACGGACCATCCCCGCGTGCGCGGGGCCGACGACACCGGCGGCGCGTCCCGCTTCTTCCCGACGGGACCATCCCCGCGTGCGCGGGGCCGACCGACCAGGCGCCACCCGGTGTGATCAGCGTCAAGGACCATCCCCGCGTGCGCGGGGCCGACTACATGGCCCCACACGACTGGCCGGTCCATCGCGGACCATCCCCGCGTGCGCGGGGCCGACACCATCGCCCGCGCCCAGCTCGCCCGGATGACGGGACCATCCCCGCGTGCGCGGGGCCGACCCGGCGGACTCCCGTACTCTGATGGCGGGTGACGGACCATCCCCGCGTGCGCGGGGCCGACAGGGACGTGTCGCCGTCGTCGACCTCGCACACCGGACCATCCCCGCGTGCGCGGGGCCGACCAGCAGCGCGCCTGGTCGCGCTACGCGCAGGCAGGACCATCCCCGCGTGCGCGGGGCCGACTCGACGACCTCACCCACGAGACGCCCGGACAAAGGACCATCCCCGCGTGCGCGGGGCCGACACTTGCTGACCTGCGAGTCTACGGCCGTGAAGCCGAGTTTCCATTTAGTTGGATTTGTAAACCCTGATTGCGCGTCAGACAGCGTGTCTGGATTTCAGACTGGCCCTCGGCCCCCTTGCAGGCACTGTTGTGTTGGAGCTCTGGTGGCATGAGGCTGGGACTGGGCGACCCCTGCGTTGATGGCGGCCAGCGTGTGGCAGGTCGGCTTCGGTGATGGGGTGGGTTCGCGGTGGGGGGGAACGGCCAGGGGGCGAGCCTGCGCACGCCGTCGCACACGCGAGGCCGACCGTGTTGCAGTGGGTAGCGGGGTGCACATGGACGACCCCGCGTGCGTACGGTCTACTCCGGCAGCCTCCGCCGCCGCACATGGCGAAGGGATCATCCCCGCGTGCGCGGGGCCGACGGCGCCGACCTGTCCGACCTGGCGGCACTGCGCGGACCATCCCCGCGTGCGCGGGGCCGACAGGGAAAACCACCCTAAGGCAACGGAGAAGCAAGGACCATCCCCGCGTGCGCGGAGCCGACGCCAACCAGGCATCCTCAGCCGGCGCGATCTGGGGACCATCCCCGCGTGCGCGGGGCCGACCCCACGCTCACCAACGTCACGACCGGCTACTCGGGACCATCCCCGCGTGCGCGGGGCCGACGTGGAGAATGATGCCGGCGACTGGGGGCTGTGCGGACCATCCCCGCGTGCGCGGGGCCGACCAGGCCAACCGCATGGACGGCCGCCAGCACGGGGGACCATCCCCGCGTGCGCGGGGCCGACATGGCGGCCGAGTGGGTGCGTGACCTGGTCGCGGGACCATCCCCGCGTGCGCGGGGCCGACTACAACGGCTCGCCTCCGGGCGGGCCTTCTTGTGGACCATCCCCGCGTGCGCGGGGCCGACTGCCGGGTCGGGACTGTCGTTGACGACGACGAGGGACCATCCCCGCGTGCGCGGGGCCGACGGGCAGACGTACTGTGGCCTGCCACAACCCTGAGGACCATCCCCGCGTGCGCGGGGCCGACGTCGGCGATGTGCGGCTCCAGGATGCGGGCGACGGACCATCCCCGCGTGCGCGGGGCCGACACTTCTACCAGCACGTCGGGCAGCTGCCCGAGGGGACCATCCCCGCGTGCGCGGGGCCGACTAGGTCAGATGCCCGGCGATCAGCGCCAGGTCGGGACCATCCCCGCGTGCGCGGGGCCGACGCGCTCGTGGCGGATCCGCCAGTGCACGCGTCGGGGACCATCCCCGCGTGCGCGGGGCCGACTCGAACGAGTTCGCGTCCACGGCGGTGTCGCCGGGACCATCCCCGCGTGCGCGGGGCCGACTCGATCACAGCGCGGGTCTCGGGGGACAACTTCGGACCATCCCCGCGTGCGCGGGGCCGACATGTAGTGGGATGAGGGATCTCTACTAGAGGGAGGACCATCCCCGCGTGCGCGGGGCCGACGACTGGGTGACGACCGCCATCGGGCCGTTGCTCGGACCATCCCCGCGTGCGCGGGGCCGACTCTTCACGCTCACGGGCGGCGGGCTGGTCGACCGGACCATCCCCGCGTGCGCGGGGCCGACGTGGGGCCGTGGGACGACAACGAGGAGCTGCGGGGACCATCCCCGCGTGCGCGGGGCCGACACTTGCTGACCTGGGAGTCTACGGCGACGGCAGCGCGTTTTCATTTAGTTGGATTATTGGACGGTGTGCGAGCGTCCGGGGTGTAGTGCATTGAGGGCGGCGCCCGTGCGTGCAGCCAAGGTCGCCGCATAGCAGCACGTCAGCGGCCATCTCGGCAGGTGGCTCCCGGGTGGTGCTCGGCCGGCCGTGAGCGGCCTCTTCCGCAGAGGCGAGCCGCGTGGACCGCTACGCGCGGTGGCTCAGGTCCCGCGTACAGTGCGACTCGCCCGGCGCGCCTCGCCCCACGAGGCTTGCGGAATCGGTACGGTCGCCGTTAGGTCGCTGCGCTCAGCTCGTCAGGGCGGGGTGTAAGTGGCCCAAACGCAACGACGACGACTCGTCGCCCATCCGGGTGGCGCCGGATGAACAGCGACTCGTCGCCGTCGTTCGCGGGGAGCCGAGCTGACTGCCAGGAAAGCCCGGACCCCGCTGCCCCATCGGTAACACACCCAACCGAGGAGGCTGCTCATGAGGGTACCCGCTTTGCCGGGCCCGTCGACGGCAGACACGCCCGTTGAGGCCGCACGTTTCGTTCCGGATGCGCACACGCAGGTCCGGCTCTCGCCCCCGCTGCAGGCGCCATTTCGGTCTTCACCAGTGAAGTTGCCGTCTTCACCAGCGAATCGTCCCTGCCACGTGGCACTCTTGCCCTGCGGTCGCACGTCGCGTCAGAGAGGAGGCGCCCTGGACGTCGCCCTTGAATGAGAAAAGCGCCCCAGGGGGGCGCTTCCCAACAACTGAATCGGCCTGTTCAGGGCCCGGATGAACCGCCAAATCCGTCTGGGCCTGAAGTGGACCGACTGCTCGGCCTCTCCGACAGGAGCACAGGAACCTGATCGCCTTGACCTGACGCTTCTGACGAGAGCCCCGAGCCACAACGTTTGGAGCCGACGATAGCACGTAGTCGCCGGGTCGGCCTAGCACGCCCTGAAACCGAGGGCGGCCAGGCCGCCCTCAACCTCGTTTCCGCAGGTGTTCCCTGCGAGCGGCCGCCGACACGCGGCCGCGGTCTGCGCGTGCCCGGCGCGGATGCGGCCGCGCAGGCCTGGGCGCGCATCACCGTGCCCTACATCGCGCAGCGGCCGGTGATGCGGCGCAGCCCCGACGGCGGCGTGACGTTCCCCAGGAGCTCGTCCAAGGGGTACCGGTACGAGGTCGCGATCCAGCCGTGGCTGCCGAACCGGCCGACGACGGTGCCGACGTTCGACGTCCACACCGGTACGGGGCGGCTGCTGGTGCTGGACCTGGACGCCGGCCGCGTGCCCGCCGAGGCGGCGGCCGACCGGGCGGGCCATGTCGGTGCGGTGGCCGACCGGGCGGTCGCGCTGATCGAGGAGTGCGGCGGCCGGGCGCTGGTGGACCGCTCGCCGAGCGGCGGGGCGCACGTGTACGTGCTGTGGTCGGCGCCGCGCCCGTTCCACGAGCTGCGGACTCTGGCCCGCGCACTGGCGTTGCGGTTCGCGCCCTTGGTGGACACCTCGCCGATGGAGAGCGGCGACGGGCAGATCCGCGGCCCGGGCGCCCCGCACAAGAGCACGGGCGGGCGCCTGACCGGGTTCATGACGCTGACCTGCAGCGTGGAGGAGGCCGAGGCCGTCTGCTCGCGCCCGTGCGGGCCGCGGGTGTGGGAGGCGCTGCACGTCGAACTGGCCGCCGAGCTGGCGGAGCTGGCCGGCGGCCGCACGGTGGTGGCCAGCCATCCGGACGCCCCGCAGGCGCCGCTGGACGCCAACGGGGAGCCGTACCGGCTGCGCCGCGGCGGCCGGGCGGCGATCCGCGCGGACCTGGAGGAAACCGCCCGCACCGGCGTGTTCGATCGGGCACGCTATGTAAGCAGCTCCGAGGCCCGGCAGGCCATCTTGTCCAGTGCGGCCGCGCGCGGCTGGCGCCTGGAGCAGGTGCGCGCCAGGCTCACGCCCGGCGGCGAGTGGGCCGCCATCGCCGGCTGGTGGCGCGACGACGCCCTGCTGACCGCCGAGTGGACCAAGGCCGTCGCCTTCGCCGCGCCCCTCTCCGACGCTTCCGCGAAAACACCTGCCGTGCGAGAAGTGGGGGATTCTGTCCGGGGCCGCAACACTAGGGAGACCGAGATCACGCCCCCTGATCCCCAACGGGTTCCCGGGCACCGTCATTCCCTCATGACCTGTGCGCGCAGACCTCAGCCGTCGCGGAGTGCGGAGGAGGGCCGGGTCAGGGACCTTTACTTTGTCAAGCCCGGGGGCTGGGGGGGTACGCAGGTCCGGTCGCCTGCGCCGTGGCAGGCGCGCGAGTACCAGCGCATCCGCACCTGGTGGCAGGCCGTGCGGATCGTCGAGCGGCTGCTGGAGCTGGAGTGGGGTGGGAAGGGCCTGGTCTACCGGGCGCTCCTGCGGGCGTTCGGCGCGGCCGCGCAGATGTCCGGCTCCACCGTGGTGGAGTTCGGCACCCGCCAGCTGGCGTACATGGCCGGCGGGATCGACCACACCACCGTAGCGCGAGCGCTGCAGCAGCTGCGCCAAGGCCCCTACGCCCTCATCGACCTGGTCCAGGAGGCCCGCGGAGTCCGCGCCGACGTCTACCAGCTCGTCGTCCCCGACGCCGTTGCGGCCGACGCCGCCTGGCGCTCCTGGCGCGCGGGCCGCATCGAGGCCCTGCACCCGTGCTTCCGCGTCCTCGGCCTGCCCGCCGCGTTCGCCTACGAGGCCCTGGCGGGCGGCGCACTGACGGCGTCCGAGCTGTCGACCGCGGCGCTGCTCCCCCGCTCCACCGCCTACGACGCGCTCCGCACGCTCGCCGAACACGGCCTGGCCGAACGCACCGCCGACGGCCGCTGGCGCCGTGGCGACGCCGACCTGGACGCCGTCGCCGCCGCCACCGGAGCCGACGACCTCGCCGCCGCCCAGCTCGACGGCCACCGCCGCGACCGCCGAGAATGGCACGCCTTCCTCGGCATCGTCCACGACCCCGGACGAGCCACCGGCAGCCGGGCTCACCGGCCCGTGGCCGCCCCGGACGGGAGAAGAAGACCCGGGCGCAGACGACCGGGCGCCAGCGTGCGCAGGCTCGCCCCGCCCTGGCTGAAGCCCCCACCGCGCACCCGCCCCATCACCGAAGCCGACCTGCCGCGCCCCAAAGAGGTCGACGTCGGACTCGCCGAGCTGCACCAGCAGTACGCTGCGGCCGACGCGCTTTCGCAGCGGCCGAGCCTGCCCCCCGACGTGGCCGCAGCGATCCGCGACGACCTGGCCGTCATCGCCGCCGACGAAGACCGGCTGCACGCCGAACGCCACGCCTACGAAGTCGAGCTGCAGGCCCTCCGCCAGGCCCGCGACGAGCGAACAAGACCCGCTGCTCAGGCCCGCACTACGGGGAGAACGTGACGCCGGTTGCGCGAGGTCAACGCGCCGTGCGCCCGCCCAGGACGTCCCCGCGGCCGCTCGCGTGCGGGCTCGGCCGGGGCTGCCGACCGCCGCCCGGCCGACGGTGCCGGGAACGGTGGGCGGTCCCGCATGACCGAGTACAGCCGAGCCCGCTGATCGCCACGGGCGTCAGGCTCCCTGCTGCGCGAAGCGTCCGCGCTGACCAGGCGCTGCCGCGACGAGCTCGCCGCCGTCGCCGCGGCAAAGGCCTGGAGCACATCGACGGGATACCCGGCGAGCGGTGCTCGCCGCGCCCCCCGCTCGCAGTAGAGGTCCAGCCTGCAGAGCACGGCCGTCGGATCGTCCGCATGATGGACGACCGGCGCTGACCGACCGGGTATAGCCGGGCCCAGCGCGGGCTGCTGCTCGTCCTGAGGCTTGGCACGGGTCTGCGGCCGGGGCCCTCGGCCAGGGGCTTGGACGGCCGTTCGGCGAGTGCGGACGGGCCGATGGTCCGCGTCCCGGGGCGACATCTCGGTGATCGAGCGGGGGCGAATGCGCTGTGCTAGGCTCCGCGTCGGCTTCTCACCGTTGGGCATCACGCCTCGCCAACCAGCTTCTCCCGGGTCCCGATGACGCGGGAAAAGGTGGAAGTCGCTCATCACGTCCCAGAAAAGGGCGTTCTGTGATGGTGGCGAAGCGTGCCCACCCTTCTGATCCGCTCCGATCCCCCGACCAGCCGGTCACGCGGCGTCCGCGGCCGGTCCTCGCGATCATGAGCATCGGTTCTTCATGTCGCTGCTCGACGGATCCATCATCAACGTCGCCGTTCCCACGCTGATCCACGACATCGACGCCTCCTACGACCAGGTGCTGTGGATCATCGACGGCTACCTGCTCGTCTTCTCGGTCCCGCTGCTCACCACCGGGCGGCTGGGGGACACCTTCGGATACCGCCGGCTGTACGTGATCGGGGTCGCCGCGTTCACCGCCGCCTCGGCGCTGTGCGGGCTGGCCGCCTCCCCCGCCTGGCTGCTGACCGCCCGGCTGCTGCAGGGACCGGGCGGGGCGCTGCTGTTCCCGCAGGTCATCTCGGCGATCCTGACCATCTTCCCGCCGCACCTGCGCGGCCGCGCGTTCGGCCTGTTCGGCGCGATCGTCGGCTTCGCCCCCATCATCGGCCCCGTCGCCGGCGGCCTCCTGCTCGCCCACCTCAGCCGGCGCTGGATCTTCCTCATCAACGTCCCGGTCGGAACCACCACCAGCGTGCTGGCGCTGAGGTTCGCGCCGCCCCTGCGCTCGGGCCGCACCCACCGGCTCGACCTGGTCGGCGTCGCGCTGGCCACCGCCGAGCTCGCCGCCGTCGTCTTCGGCCTGATCGAGGGAGAACGCTACGACTGGGGCACCATCACCGGGCCCGTCACCATCACCTCGGTCATCGCCCTGGGCGTCGTGCTGCTGGCGGTGTTCGTCCTGGCCCTGTTCGGCGCACGCACTTCGCGGTCGGGAACGCGGTCGGGTTCGTCTTCCAGCTCGGCATGATCGGCATCATGTTCGTGCTGGTGCTGTACCTGCAGATGGCCCGCGGGTACACGGCGCTGGAGACCGGCCTGGTGGTGCTGCCGGACGCCGTGCTCACCGCGGCCGGATCGGCGTACGCCGGACGGCTGGCGGACAGATTCGGCGGCAGGTACATCCTGGCGGCCGGGCCGGCCCTGCTGGCCGCCGGCCTGCTGGTGCTGGTCGCCATGACCGGCCCCACCGGCAGCGCGTGGACCCTGCTGCCCGGCCTGCTCGTCATCGGCATCGCCAGCGGCGCCACGTACGCACCGCTGCAGCAGGCCACCATGGACGGCGTCGATCCCCGACTGGCCGGGGCGGCCTCCGGCGTCTCCGGCACCATCCGGCAGGTCGGCGGCGTCCTCGGCACCGCCATGCTGGGTGCGCTGCTGTCGCCCGCCTCTCCGCGACCCTGCACAGCGAGGCCGAGAAGCGCGCCGGTCAGCTGCCGGAAGACCTGCGCGCCCGGTTCGTCGACGACAGCACCGCCGCCGCGCAGAACTACAGCCCGCCCACACCGCCCGGCGGCCTGAGCTCCGCCACGGCGGGCCTGTACGAGCGCGTCACCGCCGATACGTTCGCCGCCGGCTTCGTCCACGCTATGCAGACCACGCTCGTGGCGTGCGCCGTGGTCCTGGTGGCCGCTGCGCTGATGTGCTTCCTGTTCAGCCCGCAGAACAAGGCGACGGCCAAGCCCGCCCGTGTGCGGGAGACCGCAACCGCATCGCACGACTGACCCGGGACCGGTGGTCGCGGCCACCAGGCCGCGACCACCACCGGTCGACACCGCTGCGTTCTGCATTCGAGCTCTCCTGCAGATCGGCGTCATCGCATCTCCGCTCGCCGGTGGTGTTGCGCGGCGACCGGGCGCAGGGCGTCGGCGCGTATACGACGGGATCGCCGCGCTGGCGGCCGCTGGCGCGCCGCGTGATGTGGTGGCGGTGGAGGCGGCCATGCTCGGCGATCTGGTCGTCGCCGCGCCGGTGACGGCGGTGTGGAAGGTGTCCTTCCATACCGGGGTCGCCGCGGCGGCCGCCGTCATCTCGACCATCGTCTACGGGCCGGCGCTGGCTCCGGTGGCCTCCGACCAGGCAGGCGAACGGAGTATGCGCATCGAGCCGCAGGAACATCGATGCACCGGCCGTCAGTACTCCGGCCGCCGCTAACACCGGCCAGCGCCTCGTGTTCGGTGTCGGACGACCACAAAGCGGAGCAAGACCGAGTCCGGCCGCACCCATCTGGTGGGGGTAGGGGCAGCGCACCGGGACGCGGCACGGCCCGAGCGACCGGGCAGCCTGCACCGTCGGCGGCACCTGGTGCCGGACACGGACACCTGTACGTCGTCATCGACGCCGGGATCGGACTGGCCTCCGGGCCGGTCACCACCGTCGCCATGTCGGGTCAGCTGGCCGATGGGCGGGCTTGGTCTGAGCCCTGACCGCGTTGGGCGCGGTCTCGTGGACGGTGTCGGGGGCGGTCATGTCGACCAGGCCGATGTCGGGGAGGTCGAGTTCACAGGGGTCGATGATCTCGCCGGCGAGGACTCGGCGGACCAGCCGCCAGTTCGGTTCGGCCATCGGCGTCGCCGTGACCGGGTCGATCATCGCCGCCCAAGCCGATGCGGCCTGCATGGCCGTCGGCCACGTCGCCTGGTCCGCTCGCCGACTCCACCGCGACCATGGTCTCGGCGGCCAGCCACACCAGCTCGCCGTCACCGACGTGACCGTGGGCGATGTACGGTGCCTCGTCCTGGAGCACCAGTTCGTGAAGCCGTTCCCCACCATCCTCCAGCTCCCACAGGAGCATCTTCGCGGCGGTGATCCTGCCGCTGCCCTGGGGTCGGCGAGGAGCACGGTGCGGCTGACCGGCGTGGTCTCGACCAGCCGATGGGCGACACAGGTCGCGCGATGCAACTTCGAGCCGAGCTTGTGAGCCCCCAGGCGTGTCCCCGCGCGTGTCCCCGGGTGTGTCTCCCTGTGTGGCGGCCTGTCGCGGCCCGCCTGCGCGCCCTCACCGACGTCGGCCTGGACTACGCCGCTGAAGGCCTGCGCGACCTGGCTCCAGCCAGTTCGTCTCCTCGTCCAGGTCGGTGCGGCCGACCGAAGCGATGCGGGATCGATCCCACGGCCTGCGCGTTCGGCGGCCAGCACGGTGGCGGGCAGCTCTCGGCCGATTCGCGTAGCGCGCTCCGCGCGGCAGTGTCGCCAGCGTGTGGCCGGGCCGTGACTCCGGCTGGTCAGCTCTTCCAGCCGGGACGGTCGGAGGCCGGTAAGAGCGGCAGGGGCACCCCACCGGCATCAGCCGACGAGCCCTCTCCGCCCCGCTGCTGCCCCGGCGGTGCGCTCCGCGAAGCCCCTGCGCATGAGGGGCGGCTCGGCGGCGCGGTCGGCCGACGCCCGATCCTGGTAGGGCCGCAGCTTCAAGCGCCTGTCGCCTGTCCCAATCACGCGTCGTGTGGTGATGTCTCCGACTTTCAAGGCGATCTCCGGGAATGCCTCATGCAGAGCCTTCCACAGGAGCAGCGGGCCCGGAGGCCGCTCCTCCCCACTCGGGCACAGGAGCCGATCACGACCGGGCCGCTTACGGGCACTGCCGTCCGGGCGGGGGTATCCGGGGAGCCGTGGCTGCCGCAAGCTCGCCGGGCGCCTGGAGGGCATCGGCTGCCTCATCTCCGCCACCTCGGTGCACCGCGCCATGACCGGCACCACGGTGCCGCCGTGGGACACGGTCGTGGCGCTGCTGCGCGTGTTCCGCGTGCCGAGCCAGGAGATCTGGAAGACCTGGCACCCGCTGTGGTCCCGGGCCCGCCTCCAGGTGCTCGGCGCCGACTACCCCGAGGACACCCCGGCGGACGAGGCCCCCGCCGCGTCCTCCGCCTCCGACGAACCGCAGCGGCCCGCGCACGGGCACGAGTGCGACAGCTGCGGCGCGTGGGTGGTGAACATGGAGCGGCACCAGGCCTGGCACTGGCGCTTGGAGGGCGCCTCCCACCTCGGCGGCGGCCTGCGCCAGGTCAGCAGCGCCTAGCTGTTCTGTCCCGACAGGTTGGTGACGCGGCTGGCGGGTGGGAGGCCGCCGAGTGC
>NZ_BAABDO010000066.1:0-38404 GCF_039539665.1 Actinomadura keratinilytica | reverse complement strand
CCGCCGCGGACCCGGACCGCCGTCCGCGGTCGGCACGTCCGCGGGCGCCGCGGCATGCTTGGTCCGCTCGTCCGCGGGCCGCTCGGTCGCGTGCCGCTCAGCCATGCGCGGAACCGAACATCGGCGAGTGCAGCTTGCGCACCTGGCGGCCCTTGCCGAGGTACATGTGCACCCCGCAGGGCAGGCACGGGTCGAAGCTGCGCACCGTCCGCATGATGTCGACGCCCTTGAACTCGTCCGGCCCGTTCTCCTCGAAGATCGGCGTGCCCTGCACGGCGTCCTCGTACGGTCCGGGCGTGCCGTGGACGTCGCGCGGGCTGGCGTTCCACGGCGTCGGCGGGTACGGGTGGTAGTTGGCGATCTTGCCGTCGCGGATCACCATGTGGTGGGACAGCACGCCCCGCACCGCCTCGTGGAAGCCGCAGCCGATCGCCTCGTCGGGCACGTCGAAGTCCTGGAAGACCCGGGTGTCGCCCGAGCGGACCAGCCGCAGCCCCTGGTCGATGAAGTGCATCGCCATCGCCGCCGCGTACGCCACGAAGTAGGCCCGGGCCCGGTCGCGCTCCAGCGTGTTGGACCACTTCGGGATGTGCCACTCCAGCGTCTGCTCCGGCAGCTTCTCGCCCTTGGGCAGCGTGATCTGCACGCTGGAGCCGGTCGCCTTGACATAGGGCGTGTCGACGAGGTTGGACAGCGCCGTCACGTACAGCCGGGCGAAGGCACCGCCGCCGGTGTCCAGCGCCAGGTGCTTGCCGCTGCCCGGGTCCAGCCAGCGCGGGCTCATCACCCAGGAGTACTTGTCCTCGAAGTCCCGCTTCTGCGGCACCGGAAGCGTGGTCTGGTTCCACGGGTGACGCATGTCGACCGGGTTGCCCAGCGGGTCGTGGGTGACGAACGGCTCCTCGTTCACCCAGTCGTCGTAGTAGGAGCTGCCCAGCAGGATGCGCATGCCGAGGTTGATGTCCACCAGGTCGTTGGTCAGCAGCGTGCCGTCCACCACGATGCCCGGGGTGACGAACATCGCCTTGCCCCAGCGGTTCATCGTCTCGTACCGGTAGTCGGTGACGTCGGGATCCTGGAACGACCCCCAGCACCCCAGCAGGATCCGGCGGCGGCCGACCTCCTCGTAGCCCGGCAGCGCCTCGTAGAAGAAGTCGAACACGTCGTCGTTCATGGCGACCGACCGCTTGATGAAGTCGACGATGCGGATGAGGCGGCTGAGGTAGTCGGTGAACACGGTCGGCTCCGGCATCGTGCCGACCCCGCCGGGATACACCGTCGAGGGGTGCACGTGCCGCCCCTCCATCAGGCAGAACATCTCGCGGGTGACGCGGCTGACGCGCAGCGCCTCCTGGTAGAAGTCGCCCTCGAACGGGTTGAACGCCGCCATGATGTCGGCGATCGTCCGGTAGCCGTGCAGCTCGGCGTGCGGCGCCTCGGTGGTGCGCGCCCTGGCCAGCAGCCCGGGGTTGGTCTCCTTGACCATGGCCTCGCAGAAGTCGACGAAGACCATGTTGTCCTGGAACAGGGTGTGGTCGAACATGTACTCGGCGGCCTCGCCGAGATTGATGATCCACTCGGCCAGCGGCGGGTTCTGGATGCCGTAGGCCATGTTCTGCGCGTACACCGAGCAGGTGGTGTGGTTGTCGCCGCAGATGCCGCAGATCCGGCTGGTGATGAACCCGGCGTCGCGCGGGTCCTTGCCCTTCATGAACACCGAGTAGCCGCGGAACAGCGACGAGGTGCTGCGGCACTCCACGACCTGCCGGTTCGCGAAGTCGATCTTGGTGTAGATGCCGAGGTTGCCGATGATCCGGGTGATCGGGTCCCACGCCATCTCGACGAGCTGGCCGGGTTCGGCGGGTGCGGGTCTGCGCTCCGTCGTGGTCATCCGCCCGATTCCTTTCGTCCCGTTCCGCTGGTGCCGTCCGCCGGTGCCGTGCGCGCCTTCGCCCGCGCCGGCCGCTAGGGCCGGTACCGCGGGTCGTAGCCGCTGGTGAGCACGTCACGGTTGTGGTGCCACTTGGGTTCCTTGTTCGCCGTGCGGTTGGTGATCGCGCGCAGGCGGCGGATGGCCGCCCCGTACGGTCTGATCAGCATGCTGGACAGGCTGCCGCCCGGCGGCTGGTCCATGAACGGCATGAACTTGTCCGGGAAGCCGGGCATGGTGCAGGCGATGCAGATGCCGCCCACGTTGGGGCAGCCGCCCACGCCGCCCATCCAGCCCCGCTTGGGCACGTTGCAGTTGACCACCGGCCCCCAGCAGCCGATCTTCACCTGGCACTTGGGGGAGTTGTAGTCCCTGGCGAAGTCGGCCTGCTCGTAGTACGAGCCGCGGTCGCAGCCCTCGTGCACCGTCTTGCCGAACAGCCACTGCGGCCGCAGCATCGAGTCCAGCGGCGGCGGGGGCGCCGAGCCGGCCGCGTGGTACAGCACCCACGTCAGCGTCTCCATGAAGTTCTCCGGCTGGATGGGGCAGCCGGGGACGTTGACGATCGGCAGCCCCCCGGCCGACCGGAAGTCCCAGCCGAGGTAGTCGGCCAGCCCCATGCAGCCGGTCGGGTTGCCCGCCATGGCGTGGATGCCGCCGTAGGTGGCGCAGGTGCCCGCGGCCACCACCGCCCACGCCCGCGGCGCGAGCAGGTCGATCCACCGGTTCAGGGGGACCGGCTCGCCCGTCTCGGGGTCGTTGCCGAACGAGGTCCAATAGCCGTCGCCGTTGATGTTCTCGTTCGGGATGGACCCCTCGATGACGAGGATGAACGGCTCCAGCTCGCCGCGCGCGGCCGCGCGGAACGGGGCCAGGAACTGCTCGCCGCCGACGGCCGGCGACAGCACCTTGTTGTGCAGGTTCACCTTGGGCAGCCCCGGGATGCGGCCGTTCACCACGTCCTCGATCGCGGGCTGCGCCGAGGCGGTCATCGAGACGGTGTCCCCGTCGCAGCTCATCCCCTCGGAGATCCACAGGATCGTGATCTCGTCGATGCCCTCGCGGGCGGGGGCGGTGGCCTCCTGTGCCTTGGTCATCTGCGTGGCCTCCCCTGGATCCGGTCGCGGACACGGTCGTGGACACGGTCGTGGACGGCGGCCACCGGGGCGGCCACCGGGACGGCCGCCGCCGGCGCGGGCGGCCCGTCGGGGGCGGCCGGGTGGTCGCGGAACGGCCGCTCGGCCGTCCGGCGGTCATGGGCGGGCGGGGCGGCGGCGCCCATCAGGCACCGTCCCGGACGGAGCCGTCCATGGTGATCGACTCCAGCACGACGTCGTCGTGCCCGGTGACCTCGACGTCGACACCGCCGCAGTTGGGGCAGGCGACCAGGTGGGCGGCGTCGTCGACCGGCGAGCGGGCGCCGCAGCCGCCGCAGCGCGCCGTCAGCGGCACCACCACCAGGTCCAGGGCGGCGTCCTGGGCGACCGTGCCCGCCGCCGCCATCCGGAAGCCCTGCTCCACGACGCCCGGGTCGACGGCGTGCCCGCCGACGCGCACGCGCACGCCGCGCACCCGCCGCCCGCCGGCCCGGCGCACCGCCGCCTCGACGATCGCCTCGCACATGCCCATCTCATGCATCCGCCCGCACCTCTTCCCCGGTCGTGTCCGTCCGCGCCGCCCCCGCCCGTGCCGACTCTGCCCGGGCCGGTACCGTCCGGGCCGCCTCCGCGCGGGCCACCTCGGCAACCAGGCGGATGGCCTCGGGAACGGCGGCGGCGACGGGCGGCGACAGCCCCATCCGCTCGTCGACGCTCTCGGGACGGCAGCCCACGACCAGCGCGCGGTCCACGGCGCCGCCGAGGCGGTGCAGCAGCCGCAGCACC
The DNA here is from genome assembly GCF_039539665.1 of Actinomadura keratinilytica. Classification (NCBI taxonomy): domain Bacteria; kingdom Bacillati; phylum Actinomycetota; class Actinomycetes; order Streptosporangiales; family Thermomonosporaceae; genus Actinomadura; species Actinomadura keratinilytica. The sequence continues at coordinate 34,591 of NZ_BAABDO010000066.1, read as the reverse complement.
GTCAGCGGGTCCATGCCGTGCCCGTCCACGACCGCTGCGGCGGTGTCCGCGGCAGCGCCTGCGCCGGTGTCCGCGCCGGTGTCCGCGCCGATGTCCGCGCCGATGTCCGCGCCGATGTCCGGGGCGGCGCCGCCGGTGTCCGCGGCGGCGTCGCCGACATCGAGGACGGCCAACGTGCCGGGCGGCCCGTCCAGCGGCACCGCGTCCACCATGATCAGCGTGTCGTGGCGGCCGTCGAGCAGCTCGTAGGCCAGATGCAGGCCGCGGATGCCGTAGTCGGCGACGTCCACCGCGGGCGGCAGCTCCGCGGCGTCGACGCGGCGGACCACCTCCACGCCGAAGCCGTCGTCGCCGAGGAAGACGTTGCCGATGCCCGCGACGAGGACGCGCCGCGGCCGGTCGCGGCTCATGCGTCCCTCCCCTCGCCGGGCAGCGGCTCGACCTCGTCGGGGCGGAAGTAGCGGAACCGGCCGTACCAGCGGTGCAGGTCGGCGCCGGGGTCGTCCTCGACCGTCACGGCCAGGTGGCGGGCGCCGTCCACGTCCAGCAGCACCGCCTCGACCACGGCGGTCCGGCCCTGCAGGAACGCGTCCTGCGGGTCCGTGCCCTGGGCGCGCGGCCGCAGCCGCACCCGGGAGCCCCGGGACACCGGCACGCCGGACACCACGACGCGGTCGGTCTCCGGGGAGACCGAGTCGTCGGCGCCCGGATCCCACCACGGTGCGGACGGACGCTCCGCCGCCGCGCCGTCCGCCGTTGTGCCGTCCGCCGCCGCGCCGCCGGACGGGGCGTGGGCGTGCGGGACCGGCCGCCGCGACCGGATCGCGCCGTGCAGCCGCGACAGGACCGCCGGGGGCATCCCCTCGACCTGGTCCAGGATCCGCGCGGCCCGGGGATCGGTCGCCCGCGCCTCCCGCTTCTCGGCGTCGGTCAGGGTGCGCGTGCGCAGCGACAGGATCTCGTCGATCTCGGTCGCGTCGTACAGGTCGCCGGGGCTCTCCGGCGCCACGCGCGGATGGTCGTACAGCAGGATCGGCGACGACAGCACCACCTCGCGCCCGCCCGGCCCGCCCGCCAGAACGGGGAAGGTGTGCTGGTTGGTGCACGTGCGGACCGCCTCCGCCGCCCACGCCGGAGGGTCTAGCAGCGACACGAACGCGCCGCCCCGCACGGCGAGCAGGACGTGCGAGGCGATCGGCGACACCCGCAGCGCCTCGTCCCGGGTCCCCTCCACCTGGAAGGTGTCGTTGCGGTTCTCCACGCGCACCCGCAGGCGGAACAGCGGGGTCCGCGTGCGGCACGGGACGGCCGACACCGCCAGCAGCGCCGTCACCGGCCACCGCCTGCGCACCACGCGCCCCACCGGGCGCCCCTCGTCGTCGGTCAGCGGTTCGACGTCCTCGCCCTCGTCGGCGTGCAGCGTGACGCGGTGCTCCCCGGCGAGCAGGTCGCCGAGCGGCACCGTGGCGTCGAACTCCCGGGGGACCGCCTCGTCGAAGCTCGACTCGGGCCGCGACCCGGTGTCCAGGGCGTCGGCGGGCCGGTAGGAGCCGTCCGGCAGCAGCCGTTCCACCGACCGGTGCTGAAGCTGCAGGAACCGGACCCGGCAGTCGACGACGGTGTCGCCGGCGTCGCCGGCGGACTCCACCAGGCAGTCGGTCTGCTGCCACCAGGTCTCCGCGGACCCCGCCACGCCCGCGTCGGCCGGGCCGCGCGCCAGCGTCCACGTCCGCGGCGTGAGCACGCCGAACTGCCAGCGCACCCGGTTCTTGATGGACGAACGGCGGTACGGATACAGCAGATACCCCTCGTAGAGGACGGCGTCGGCCACCGCCCGCGCGGCCTCGAACCCCGCGGTGGCGGCACCGGCCTTCCCCATACGATCGTCCTCCGTTGCGCTCACTCGCCCGCGGACGGCAGGCGGGGACTTTCCCGGTATAGCAACGGCGCACCGGGCCCGGTAAGTGGCGCCGGACGATAGGTGACGGACGCACATAGCGTCGCCCGCGGCGGCCTTCGGCGCCCGCTCCTCGAACCGCCCCGCACGAGGTAAAACGACAGGTCGGACGGGGGTTTCGCCGGTGAGAAGCGGCGCGGGAGGGGTACGACGGACCCCATGATTCCGGCGGGGGGCCGATGAGCACCGTGCTCGCACTGGCGGCGGCCTGCCTCATCGGCGCGGGGTTCGTCGCCCAGCAGCACGTCGCCTACCGCGAGCCGCTGGACGAGATGCTGCACCTGCGGCTGCTCACCCACCTGGTCCGCAAGCGGGTGTGGCTGCTCGGCATCGCCGCCATGGTCTGCGGCCAGGTGCTGGGCGCGCTGGCGCTGACCGGCGCCGACCTCGGCAGCGTCGAGCCGCTGCTGGCCACCAACCTGATCTTCGCCTTCCTGATCGCGCACGCGGTCTACCAGGAATGGCTGAGCCACGCGGCGTGGTGGGGCGCGGTGCTGGTCACCGGAGGGGTCACCGGCTTCCTGGTGTTCGGCCGGCCGCAGGGCGGGCAGCCCGCGGGCCCCACGTCGCCGCGCTGGCTGGCCGCCGGGGTGGTGCTGGCGCTGGCCGTCGGGCTGGCGCTGCTCGCCGCGCCGTGCTCGCTGCGGACCAAGGCCCTGCTGTTCTCCGCCGCGGCGGGCATGATGTTCGGCGTCCAGGACGCGCTGACCCACGGCACGCTGCAGGTCCTCGGGCACGGCGGCCTGGCCGCCGGCCTGTGGAACTGGCAGCCGTACGCCCTGGTCGCCATCGCCGTGGTGTCGCTGCTGCTGGCGCAGAGCGCGTTCGACGCCGCCCCGCTGGCGATCTCGCTGCCCGCCATCACCGCCGCCGAGCCGGTCATCGGGATCGTCCTCGGCGTCTTCGTGTTCGCCGAACGGCTGCAGATCACCGCCGGGGCGCTGGCGGCCGAGGTCGCCGGGCTCAGCATGGTCGTGCTCGGCATCGTCGTGCTCGCCCGGGCCCGCTATCCCGGCAAACCGGCGGCCACCGGGGACGAGCCGCCATGATCCTCGCGATCGTCCTCGCCCTGTGCGCCGCGGCGAGCAACGCGCTGTCGTCGGTGCTGCAGCGGCGCGCGGCGCGCTCGGTCGCGCCGGGCGACTCCTTCCAGCTGTCGATGCTGCTGCGCCTGGTGCGCGACACCGGCTGGCTCCTCGGCATCCTCGCAATGATCGGGGGGTTCCTCTTCCAGGCCGGGGCGCTCACCGTCGGCCAGCTCGCCCTGGTCCAGCCGATCCTGGTGACCGAGCTGCCGTTCACCATGGCCTTCATCTGGCTGCTGCTGGGGCGCAGGCTCGACCGCGAGGCGTGGACCGCCGTCGGCGCCCTGACCGTCGGCCTGGCCGTCCTGCTGGCCGCGGCCGACCCGGGCGACGGCACCCGGACGCCCCACCGCATCGAGTGGGCGATCGCCATCCTCGTCACGGTCGGGCTGATGGCGTTGCTGGTGTCGTCGTCGCGGGCGGTGCGCGGCCCGCGCCGCGCGGTGCTGCTGGCGGTGGCGAGCGGGCTGGGGTTCTCCTTCACCGCCGCGCTCATGAAGGAGGCCACCCGCGCCATCTCCGGCGGCGCGGTCGCGTTGCTGACCTCCTGGGCGCTGTACGCCATGGTGGCGGCGGGGCTGGCGAGCCTGCTGCTGCTGCAGGACGCCCTGCGCAGCGGCACGCTGGTGGCCGTGCAGCCGGGACTCAACGTGACCGACCCGGTCGCCAGCATCGCCTACGGCGTCGGCCTGTTCGGCGAGTCGATCCGCCTGGGCGGCTGGGTGGTGCCGGAGCTGCTGGGCATCGGCCTGATCCTGTACGGCAGCATCCACCTCGCCCGGCCGCTGCGCGACGACGACGGCGCCGACGCCTACGACTGAGACCCCGGCGCCGGCGCGGGAGCCCCCCTGAGCCGTCCGCCCAGCAGCAGCGCCTCGGCGGACGGCGCGGCGAACAGGGCGGCGCCGGCGGCGACCAGGCGGGCGCGTTCGGCGGGATCGGCCAGCCGGTCCAGCGCGGCCAGCAGGTCCCGGGGGCCGCCCGCGTAGACGCTCAGCCCGGCGCGCGCCATGGCCAGCGCGCCGTCGCGGCCGTGGCCGGGGATCGGCCGGTAGGAGACCACCGGCAGCCCGGCCGCGAACGCCTCCCGGCAGGTCAGCCCGGCGGCGTTGTCGACCAGCGCGTACGCGTCCGCCATCAGCGCGGGCAGGTCGTCGCGCCAGCCGAGGGCCAGGCCGGGCCGGAGCGCGGCCAGGCGGTGGCGCAACCGCTCGTTGCGGCCGCACAGCACGACCGGCAGATACCGCCCCGAACCCGCCAGCACGCGGGCGGCCTCGGCCACCTCGCCGACCCCCCACGATCCCGCCGAGACCAGCACCAGCCGGTCGTCCGGCCGCACGCCGAGCCGCTCCCGGGCCCGCCGGGCCGGAGCCGTCCGGCCGTCCGGGCGGCGGAAGGCCGGGCCGGTGAGCGGGGCGCAGCACGCCGCCGGACGCCCGGTCAGCGCGGTCACCCGCCGCGCGGCCCCCGCAGACGGGCACAGGTAGCGGTCGTTGCCCGGATGCAGCCACATCCGGTGCACGGCGAAGTCGGTCAGCAGCACCGTGCTCGGCACGGCGAGCAGGCCCCGGCCGCGCAGCCGCCCGGCCGCCTGCGCGGCCACGTGGAAGGTGGTGACGACCTCGCCCGGACGGCGGCTCGCCACCAGCCGCCGCAGCCGGGCGGCGGCCAGCACCGTCAGCGGCGAATCCCAGGCGCGGACCCGCCGGGCGCCCGCCGCGGGCCCGCCGCCGACCGGCCGCCGGGGCGGGGGAGCGAAGAACACCCGGTAGATCAGCGCGTACACCCACGGCGCCGACCGCATCATCCAGCCGTACCAGCGGCGCAGCCCCCCGCCCAGCCCGAGCGGCAGCAGCTCCAGCAGGTCCACCACCTCGGCCGCGCCGCCGGCCGCCGCCAGCCGCCGGGCCAGCTCGGCGGCGGCCCCGTCGTGCCCGGCGCCCATGCTCGCGCTGACGATCAGCACGCTGTGTCGCGCTGGCGTCACCGTCCGGCATGCCGCAGACTGGGGAGAGTGGCCCGCGCCGCGCTGACGCTCACCGGCCTGGCCCTGCTGCACGCGGGGCCCGCCGCGTCCTGGCTGCCCGCCGTGCGCCGCCGCCTGCCGGGGCTGGCCGGCGTCGGACGCGCCGGGCACGTCGCGCTGACCTTCGACGACGGGCCCGACCCCCGCTCCACCCCGCTGTTCTTGGACGAGCTGCGGCGGCTCGGCTGCCGGGCCACCTTCTTCCTGCTGGGCGACATGCTGCGCCGCCACCCCGAGCTGGGCCGGCGGATCGCCGCCGAGGGCCACGAGACCGCCGTGCACGGCTGGGCCCACCGCAACGCGCTGGTGACGCGCCCCGGCCGGGTGACCGCCGAGATCGCCCGCGCCGCCGATCTGGTCGCCGCCGTCACCGGCGCCGAACCGCTCTGGTACCGGCCCCCCTACGGGGTGCTGAGCGCCGAGGCGCTGGCGGCGGCCCGCCGCCGCGGGCTGCGGCCGGTGCTGTGGACGGCATGGGGCAGGGACTGGACGCGCACGGCGACGCCGGCGTCGGTGCTGGCCGCGCTCGCCCCCGGCCTGCGGGGCGGGGCCACCGTCCTGCTCCACGACTCCGACTGCACCTCCGCTCCCGGTTCCTGGCGGGCGGCGCTCGGCGCCCTGCCCGGCCTGGTGGCCCGCTGCGCCGACCTCGGCCTGCAGGTGGGGCCGCTGCGGGAGCACGGCGTCCGCTGAAAACGGCCGCCCGCGCACCGGACACGGCACGCGCCGGTCCGGTGGCGGTGCGTCACCACACGTTCCCCCCGTCTGCCCGGTGGACCGCCGGCCAAACCACCCCGCCCCGCGGGCGCGGGGGCGCGGTCAGTCCGGAGGGACCGCGCTGTGCGGAGCGGTGTGCCGCCGGCGCTCGGGGAGCACCGGTTCGATCCGGTACATCGACGGCGTGCACGAGCCGCGCGTGCGGTCGGGACCGGGGACCCCGGCCAGCGCCGCGACCAGATCGCGGGCGGTGACCAGGCCGACGAGCTCGCCGTGCTCGCCGATCACCGTCACGTAGTCGCGCTCGACCGCCAGCATCGCGGCGGCGGCCTGCGCGAGGGTGGCCTCGGGCCGCACGCACATGGGGCCCCGGCGCGGCAGCAGGGTCGTGACCGCCCTGCGGGCGCCCAGCGGGCTGGACGGCTCCCACGTGGCCGTGAGCGTCGCCGCGTCGACGACGCCCAGGCAGCGCCCGCCGCCGTCCACCACCGGCAGGTGGTGCACGCGCGCCCGGCACATCAGCTCCCAGGCCATCGGCACGGTCTCCTCGGCGGTGACGGTCAGCAGATCGGTCGTCATCACCTCGGCGACCGTGCGTTGGTCCGGCGGCCTGCGCGTGGTCACGACTCCTCCCCGGCATGGGCGCAGACGGCGTCCCGCTGGGGCGGCCGCACGATGCGGCGGCCGCTGACCTGCCGCGCGGTGACGCGGATGAAGTGGTCGCGCATCCCCGGCGACCACGGCGTCAGCGGCAGCCGCGCCAGCCGGTCCCGCTCGGCCGGCGACGTCACGGCCCGGGCGGGACCGATCAGGGTGACCGACCAGCCGGTGCGGCTCGCCTCGTCGAAGTCGTCGGCCTCGAACGCGACGATGGCGCCCCGGGTCGCCGCGGCCAGCTTCGACCCGGGCACGGTCCGGATGATCACACTGTCGTCGGCGTCGAGGACGAAGTTGACCGGCTGGATCGCCGGCAGCGCACGGTCGGTGAACACGATCCTGCCGATCGGCACCGACCGCATCAGGTCCAGGCACTCGCGCGTGCCGATGACCTGCAGCCCGCAGCGGGCGTCGGTTGTGTCGTGCCTCATATCGTGCCTCACGTTCTCCGTTCCGGCGCTGCCCTCATTCCTCCACTGTCGGTCCGCGCGGGGCCGGTTCGGCAGGGCCGAACGTCACCGGATGCGCGGACGTCGGCGCCCGGACGGCTCCCCGGGTGCGGACCTTCGCCCCTGCCGCCGCCGGTGCGGGCGGTGGTGCGATTGCCGTGCCCGGCCGCGGGGAGGCAGTCCAGACGCGGAACGCTCGACGACCCGAGGCGGACCGGCCCCGCCGCGGGCACCGACCAAGCGAAGGAGCCGCCATGAAGCAGGCCGAAGCGCTGACCGACCACGACGTGCGGCTGATCGACGCGTACTGGAGGGCCGCCAACTACCTGTCCGTCGGGCAGATCTACCTGCTCGACAACCCCCTGCTGCGCGAGCCGCTGCGCCCCGCGCACATCAAGCCGCGGCTGCTCGGCCACTGGGGCACCTCCCCGGGCCTGAACTTCTGCTACGCCCACCTCAACCGCGTGATCAGGGCCCGCGACCTGGACATGATCTACATCATGGGGCCCGGGCACGGCGGCCCGGCGGCGGTCGCCAACGCCTGGCTGGAGGGCACCTACAGCGAGGTCTACCCGCACGTCACGCAGGACGCGGCCGGCATGGCGCGGCTGTTCCGGCAGTTCTCCTTCCCCGGCGGGGTGCCGAGCCACGTCGCGCCCGAGACGCCCGGGTCGATCCACGAGGGCGGCGAGCTGGGGTACGCGCTGGCGCACGCCTACGGCGCGGCGTTCGACAACCCCGGCCTGGTGGTGGCGTGCATCGTCGGCGACGGGGAGGCCGAGACCGGCCCGCTGGCGGCCGCCTGGCACTCCACCAAGTTCCTCGACCCGGTGCGCGACGGCGCGGTGCTGCCGATCCTGCACCTGAACGGCTACAAGATCGCCAACCCGGCGGTGCTGGCCCGCATCCCCGAGGACGAGCTGGTGGCCCTGCTGCGCGGCTACGGCCACCGCCCGATCCTGCTGAGCGGGGACGACCCGGAGCCGATGCACCGGGCGATGGCGGCCGCGCTGGACGAGGCGTTGGACGAGATCGCCGGCATCCAGGCCGCGGCCCGCTCCGGGACGCTCACCGGACGGCCCCGCTGGCCGATGATCGTGCTGCGCACCCCGAAGGGCTGGACGGGCCCCAAGGAGGTGGACGGCGTGCCCGTGGAGGGCACGTGGCGGGCCCACCAGGTGCCGCTGGCGGGCGTCCGCGACGACCCCCGGCACCTGGCGATGCTGGAGGCGTGGCTGCGGTCCTACCGGCCCGAGGAGCTGTTCGACGCCGACGGCCGCCCGCTGCCCGAGCTGCGCGCGGCCGCGCCGGCGGGGGAGCGGCGGATGAGCGCCAACCCGCACGCCAACGGCGGGCTCCTGCTGCGGCCCCTCGTCCTGCCCGACTTCCGCGCCTACGCGGTCGCGGTCGACCGGCCGGGCGCCACCTCCGCCGAGCCGACCCGCGTCCTGGGCGCGTACCTGCGCGAGGTCGTGGCGGCCAACCCGGACGACTTCCGCATCATGGGCCCGGACGAGACCGCCTCCAACCGGCTGGGCGCGGTGTTCGACGTCACCGACCGCGTCTTCACCGGGGACCGGTACCCGACCGACGAGCACCTGGGGCCGCACGGCCGGGTCATGGAGGTGCTCAGCGAGCACCTGTGCCAGGGCTGGCTGGAGGGCTACCTGCTGACCGGGCGGCACGGGCTGTTCAACAGCTACGAGGCGTTCGTCCACATCGTCGACGCCATGTTCAACCAGCACGCCAAGTGGCTGAAGGTCGCCCGGCGGCTGCCGTGGCGGCGGCCCGTCGCCTCGCTGAACTACCTGCTGTCGTCGCACGTGTGGCGGCAGGACCACAACGGGTTCACCCACCAGGACCCCGGCTTCCTGGACGTGGTGATGAACAAGAAACCCGAGATCATCCGGGTCTACCTGCCGCCGGACGCCAACACGCTGCTGTCGGTGGCCGACCACTGCCTGCGCTCGCGCGACTGCGTCAACGTCGTCGTCGCGGGCAAGCAGCCGTCCCCGAACTGGCTGTCGGTGGACGAGGCCGTCCTGCACTGCACCCGCGGCATCGGCATCTGGGAGTGGGCCAGCACCGACGGCGGCGCCGACCCGGACGTGGTGCTGGCCTGCGCGGGCGACGTGCCCACCCTGGAGACGCTGGCCGCCGCCGACCTGCTGCGCCGCTACTTCCCCGAGCTGCGGGTGCGGGTGGTCAACGTGGTCGACCTGATGCGGCTGCAGCCGGACTCCGAGCACCCGCACGGGCTGGGCGACGCCGAGTTCGACGCGCTGTTCACCGTCGACCGGCCGATCATCTTCGCCTTCCACGGCTACCCGTACCTGATCCACCGGCTCGCCTACCGCCGCGCCGGCCACCGCAACCTGCACGTGCGCGGCTACAAGGAGGAGGGCACCACCACGACGCCGTTCGACATGGTCATGCTCAACGACCTGGACCGCTACCACCTGGTCATGGACGTCATCGACCGGGTGCCGTCGCTGGGCGGGCGGGTGGCGCACGTCCGCCAGCGCATGATCGACAAGCGGCTGGCCCTGCGCGCCTACACGCGCGAGCACGGCGAGGACGCGCCCGAGGTCCGCGACTGGACCTGGCCCGGCTAGGCCCGCGAGGAGGCAGCGATGCGGATACTGACCGTCAACCCCGGGTCCAGCAGCCTCAAGCTGAGCCTGCTGGACGGCGACGCCCCGCCGACCCGCGCCGAGATCGCCGCCGGCGACGGGGGACGGCAGGCCGAGCGCCTGGCCGCCGCGGTGGCGCGGATGCCGCGGCCCGACGCGGTGGGCCTGCGGTTCGTGCACGGCGGCCGCGACCTCGTCGAGCCGGTGGTCGTCGACGACCGGGTGACCGAGCTGCTGTACCGGCTGGTGGACCTGGCGCCCGTGCACCAGCCGCTGTCGCTGTACGCGCTGGGCGAGATCGGCCGGGCCCTGCCCGGCGTGCCGGTCGTCGGCTGCTTCGACACCGCCTTCCACGCGCACCTGCCCGAGGCCGCCGCGACCTACGCCCTCCCGGCGGAGTGGCGCGAACGCCACGGCCTGCGCCGCTACGGCTTCCACGGCCTGTCCTACGCCTACGCCACCCGCCGCGCGGGCGAGCTGCTGCGGGCCGATCCGGCCGCGCCGCGCATGGTGATCTGCCATCTGGGGGCGGGCGCCTCGCTGGCGGCGGTCGCCGGCGGCCGGTCGGTGGACACCACGATGGGCTTCACCCCGCTGGAGGGGCTGGTCATGGCCGAACGCGCCGGGAGCATCGACCCCGGCATCCCGCTGTGGCTGATCCGGCACGGGCTGTCGGCCCAGGACGTCGGCGACGCGCTGGAGCACCGCTCCGGCCTGCGCGGGCTGGCGGGCACCGGCGACATGCGGCGGCTGCGCGCCCGGGCCGCCGAAGGCGACGAGGCCGCCGCCCTCGCGCTGGAGGTCTACCACCACCGGCTGCGCGCCTGCGCCGCCGCGATGGCCGCCGCGCTGGGCGGCCTGGACGCGCTGGTGTTCACCGGCGGCGTCGGCGAGCACGACGCCGAGACGCGGCGCCGCCTCGCCGCGGACCTGCGCCACCTCGGCGTCGCCGTCGATCCCGAGGCCAACGCGACCGCCCGCGGCGACGCCGAGATCACCGCCGCGGGCGCCCCGGTCCGCACCCTGGTGGTCACCGCGCGCGAGGACCTGGAGATCGCCGCGGGCGTGCGGGCCGCCCTCGGCGCCGCCTGAGGGCCGGGCCGGGCGCCGCGCCTACAAGGATGCCGTCCGGTCCGCCGAGTCGGGAGAGGGGACCGGGATGCGGCGCCCGGAGTACATCTGCGGACGGATGCGGACGAACTGCTCGCGTTCTCCCGGGGCCCACGGCGTCAGCGGCAGCCGGCGCAGCTCCTCCAGCTCGCCGGGATCGGTGACGAGGCGGGCATGGCCGACGACCACCACCGACCAGCCGGTGCGGGTGGCGGCGTCGAAGTCGTCGGCCTCGAACGCGACGACGGCCCCCCGGACCGCGGCGGCCAGCTTGGACCCGTTGGACGTGCGGATCACCACCTCGTCGTCCACCAGCGCGAAGTTGACCGGCTGCACCGCGGGCAGCGCCCGGTCGGTGAACACGATGCGGCCGACGGGAGCGCTAGCCAGCAGGGCACGGCACTGGTCGGCGTCCAGGATCTCCAGTCCGCTGCGATCGAGAGGCATGCCCCTCAGCTTCTCGCCGGCCCGCGCGCCGACACCAGGGACGAAGGTCCCTGGACGAAGCCGGGGCGGCCGTGCGCGACCCCGTCCATCGCACCGTCCATCGCACCGTCCACCGCCGCAGGACGGTCCGAAAAGGGGGCTTTCGGCCCTACGGCGGCGCGCGCGGACGAGGGTCGATGGAGGTGAGGGGACGTCGATGGATGTGCGGAGGGCACGATGGCGCACGGTTCGCACGTGCTCGTCGGCTACGACGCGACACGGGAGAGCGAGCAGGCGCTGCGCTGGGCGGCCGAGGAGGCCCGGCTGCGCGGGCTGCCGCTGCGCGTGTGCCACGCGTGGCGCTGGCCCTACCCGGTCGGCTACGTCGACCGCGAGTGCATGGCCAGGGTCCGCCGGATCGGCGAGCACATCCTCGACCGCGGGGTCGCCCTGGCCAACGACGTCGCGCCCACGGTGTGCACGCAGAAGCAGCTGGTGGACGGCCCGGCCGACGCGGCGCTGACGCACCACGCCCACGGCGCGGAGCTGATCGTGGTGGGCTCGCGCGAAGGCGGCGACGTGTCCGCCGGGTCGATCGCGCTGCGGCTGCCCGGCCGGGCGCGCCGTCCGGTGGTGGTCGTGCGCGCGGCCGGCACCCGGTCCGGCGCGGGCGAGGTGGTCGTCGGCGTCGACGGTTCGGCGGCCGGCGACGCGGCGCTGGCGCTGGCCTTCGAGGAGGCCGAGCTGCACGGCTGGCGGGTGCGGGCCGTGTACGGCTGCTGGGAGCCCGCCGCGGCGCGCGACTGCGACCTCGGGCTGTTCAACGACCGGGAGAAGCTGCGCCGGATCTGCCGGGAGCGCCTGGACCGCGCGGTCGCGCCCTGGCGTGCGCGCCATCCGCTGGTCGAGGCCGAGGCCGCCCTGGTGGTGGAGCCGCCGCGGCAGGCGCTGCTCGCCGCCGCCGAGACCGCCGACCTCGTCGTGGTCGGCAACCGCGGCTCGGGCGGGCCGGAACCGTCGGCGCTGGGGACGACCAGCACCGCGCTGCTGCTGCAGGTGCCGTGCACGGTCGCCGTCGTGCAGGCCGGCGGGTGCTTCACCGGGGACTGACCGCCCGGGGGCGGCGGGGCTCTAGCGGTCGCGTGCGGCGTCGGCGCGGGTGCCCTCCGCCCGGAGCTGGGCGGCCAGCGCGGCGGCCTGCGTGCGGCGGCTCATGCCCAGCTTGGCGAACAGGTTGGAGACGTAGTTCTTGACGGTCTTCTCGGCCAGGAACATCCGCTCGCCGATCTGCCGGTTCGTCAGGCCCTCGCCGATCAGCTCCAGGATCTGCCGCTCCTGGTCCGACAGCGCGGCCAGGGGGTCCTTGCGCTCCTGCCGCTCGCGCAGCCGCTGCAGCATCCGCTGGGTGCTGCGCGGGTCCAGCAGCGACTGCCCGGAGGCGACGGTGCGCACCGCGCCGACCAGGTCCGAGCCGTGGATCTGCTTGAGCACGTAGCCGGCGGCGCCGGCCATCACCGCGTCGAACAGGGCGTCCTCGTCGTCGAACGAGGTCAGCATCAGGCAGGCGATCTCGGGCTGGCGGGAGCGGATCTCGCGGCAGACGCTCACCCCGTCGCCGTCCGGCAGCCGTACGTCCAGCACGGCCACGTGCGGGCGCGCCGCCGGGATGCGGGCGAGGGCCTGCTCGGCCGAGCCCGCCTCGCCGACGATCTCGATGTCGTCCTCGGCCGACAGCAGGGCGGCGACGCCGCGGCGCACCACCTCGTGGTCGTCCAGGAGAAATACCCGGATGATCTGGTTTTTGTCGGCCGTTGGGTCCGTCATGACATCAGTCCCCTAGTCTCGTGGTGTCGTCCATTGTTCGACGCTAGCCGCAAAGGGAGGGGGCGAACGGCGCCAAGGTCCCCGATCCGGGGGACCAAGGTCCCGAAATGGACGCCGGACCGCAGACGAGAAATGCTGAACGGGTGATCCACGACAACGGCTCCGGGGACGAGGCCCGGCCCATGCTGCCCCAGCTGCGGCTGGACGATCTGCTGGCCGAGCTGCAGGCGCGGCTGGAGGCCGCCCGCGGCACCCGCGACCGGATCCACGCCCTGCTGGAGGCGGTCGTCTCCATCGGCAGCGAGCTGGACCTGGAGACGGTGCTGCACCGCATCGTCGAGGCGGCCACCACGCTGGTGGACGCGCGGTACGGCGCGCTCGGCGTGATTGGCGAGGAGGGCGAGCGGCTCGTCGAGTTCATCACCGTGGGCGTGCCGGACCGGCAGATCGAGGAGATCGGGCACTGGCCGCACGGCCACGGCATCCTCGGCCTGCTCATCAAGGAGCCGCACGCCCTGCGGCTGACGGACCTGACCCGGCACCCCGAGTCGTACGGGTTCCCGCCGGGCCATCCGGCGATGCGCACCTTCCTGGGCGTGCCGATCCGGGTCCGCGACGAGGTCTTCGGCAACCTGTACCTGACCGAGAAGACCGGCGGCGCGCAGTTCGACGAGGAGGACGAGTCGGTCGTCGTCGCCCTGGCCACCGCCGCCGGGGTGGCGATCGAGAACGCCCGGCTGTACGAGGAGACGCGGCGCCGCGAGCGCTGGCTGGAGGCCTCGGCGGAGATCTCCACCGCGCTGCTGTCGGGCACCGACCCGCACGAGGTCACCGCCCTGGTCGCCCGGCGCGCCCGGGAGATCGCCGACGCCGACCTGGCCACGGTGTGGCTGACCGACGAGCTGGGCGGCGAACTGCGGATGGAGGCCGCCGCGGGCGCGCACGGCGACGGGCTGCGCGGCCTGCGCGTCCCGCTGGACGACGGCACCGCCGAGCAGGTGCCCGCCCGCGTGTTCCGCACCGGCGCCACGCTGCGCCTGGAGGAGTGCGGGGCGGCCCCGTGGAGCATCGAGCTGCCCGCCGAGCTGCGCGACGGCGCCGTGCTGGCCGTTCCGCTGGGGCACGGCGCCTCCGCCCGGGGGGTGCTCGTCCTGCTCAACGCGCCGCTGTCGCAGGCGTTCGACACCGCCGCCCAGCGGCTGCTGGAGGCGTTCGCGGGGCAGGCCGCGGTGGCGCTGGAGCTGGCCGGGCGGCGCCGCGACGCCGAGCGCCTGGCCCTGCTGGAGGACCGCGACCGCATCGCCCGGGACCTGCACGACACCGTCATCCAGCGGCTGTTCGCCACGGCCATGACGCTGATGAGCGTCGTCAAGATCACGCAGCGGCGGGACGTGGCGGTCCGGGTGCAGCGCGCGGTGGACGACCTGGACGACACCATCCGGCAGATCCGCTCCACCATCTTCGCCCTGCAGACCCCGCCCGACGAGGAGAGCCTGCGCAGCCGCCTGCACGCCGTGGTCGACGCGGCCACCGCCAACCTCGGCTTCGCGCCGTCGGTCCGGCTGGACGGCCTGCTGGACACCGCCGTCTCCGAGAGCGTCGGCGAGCACCTGCTGGCCGTCGCGCGGGAGGCGCTGTCCAACGTCGCCCGGCACGCCCGGGCCACCGAGGCCAAGGTGACCGTCGAGGTCGGCGACGACGACGTGGTGCTGGAGGTGGAGGACGACGGCGTCGGCATCCCCGAGGGCGGCCGCCGCAGCGGGCTGCGCAACATGGCCGAGCGCGCCGAGGGGCTGGGCGGCTCCTTCCAGACCCTCGCCCGCCCCGGCGGCGGCACCCGCCTGGTGTGGCGCGCCCCCCTGGACGCGGCGGACTGACGGCCGCCGGGCGGCGGCCGGCCGCGTCAGCGGGCCGCGCGGATGAGGTACGGCCGCATCATCTCGTTGTCCTCGTGCTCCAGCAGGTGGCAGTGCCACACGAACCGGCCCGCCCGGTCGAACCGCGCCTTGACGCGGGTGATCTCGTTCGGGAGGGCGAGCACGGTGTCCTTGGGGCCCCGCTCCCACGCCTCCGGGGCCCGGGCCCGCCGCCCGGTCCGCTGCCGGTCGACGACCTGGAAGTGGACTTCGTGGATGTGGATGGGGTGCGCGTCCGGCGTGGTGTTGTGGATCTCCCAGATCTCGGTCGTTCCCGCCACCGGGTCCTCGGTGACGGGCGCGTCCCAGGTCAGGGGGACCGGCCTGCCGGCGCGGTCCAGGGTGCCGAGGAACGCCGCCCTGGGGCCGACGCCTTTCAGCCGGGCGGAGTCCGCCTCGCTCAGGGAGAGCCGCCGGGTGCGGCGGGCCGCGCCCAGCGGCTGGAACGCCGGGAGCGTGAGCTGCTCGGGAGGCGTCGACCGGTCCGGGGCGGTGAGGGGGCGCACCGCGAACTTCATGACCTGCCCGGTGGTCCGCGGGTTCGCGGGCGCGAAGTCGGTCCCGCCCTTGAAGACCGTGTCCGGCCCCTCGTTGATCAGGTACAGCTCGGTGCCGGCGGGCAGGCCGGTGAAGTCGACGATGACGTCGGCGCGTTCGGCGGGCGCGATGAGCAGCCGGTCGAGCCGGACGGGCGCCGGCAGGAAGCCGGCGTCGCCGCCGATCTGCCACGGGGTGAGCGCGGCGGACGCGGGGCGGCGCGCCAGCGGATCGGTGACGATCTTCAGGATCAGCGTGCGCCCGTTGCAGCCGTTGAGCAGGCGGAACCGGTAGCGGCGCGGTTCGACCGGCAGCACCGGCCAGGTCCGGCCGTTGGCGAGCATCGTGTCGGCGAAGAACTCGGGGTTCCAGATGGGGGAGATGTCGCTCGCCGGCGCGTAGGGCCCCTTGAACCCGTCGAACGCGGCCCGGCTCGCCGGATAGGCCAGGCTCCCGTCGGTATTGAACGACCGGTCCTGGATGACGATGGGGATCTCGTAGTACCGCGTGCCGGGCGGGTCGCCGGGTCGCGGCGCGGGACCGGGGAGCACGTCCCGCCCGAGGTCCGCGGGCCCGCCGCGCAGAAGGTAGAAGCCCGCCAGGCCGGCGTAAATGTTCAGGCGGGTGATGCCCAGGCAGTGGTCGTGGAACCACAGCGCGGCGGGCCGGCCGCGGTTGCCGTAGCGGAACACCGCGTCCCCGCGGCCCCAGCGCGTTCCGTTGCCGGCCTCGGATTTGCGTCTGAACTCCTCGTAGAAGGACCCGGCGGAGGCGTGGCCCCGGGGGATGTCGCGCGCGGCCGGGAGGTACCACGCCTCGGGGTACCCGTCGTTCTCCTCGTCGTTCAGCCCTCCGTGCAGGTGCGTCACGATGGGCACCGGCCCGGTGTACGGGCCGGGCGTCGAGGTGAAGGAGGGGCGGGAGTCGCGCCCCGACGCGCCTCCCGGCGGGTTGGCCCAGTGCAGCGTGGGGTCCACCGGCAGCAGGTGCGGCAGGTGCCTTCCCCGGGCGTCCACCAGCTGGTTGACCCATCGCACCTCGACCGGCCGGTCGGTCTGCGCCTCGATGGTGTGGGCGGGGTAGTGGAACGTCTCCGGGTGCCGGGGGGACCCGTACCCCCACACGGTCGTCGCCGGGCTGCCCGGCGGGAGCAGCCGCTGGCGGAACTGGCGCACGGCGATGGTGTACCGGTCGGTGCCGCCGCGGCGGTCCGGCGGCATCACCGGCGGTATCACCAGCTCGGCCGCGTACTTTTCGATCTTCGCGGGGTCGAGCGGGGCGGCCCTGCCCGCACCGGTCCGCGCGGCCGCCGCGGCGGGCAGGAGGAGGCCCGCCCCGCCCGCCGCCCCCGCCCGCAGCACGCTTCGCCTGCTGATCATCGTCCCCCCGTCCACCGTCGCGTCGCATGGGCACCATGGCACGCGAAAATTCGCATACCCGGACAAAAATGGCGCATTCTCCGCCGTGCGGCGCCGGGCGGACCGCGAGGCCGTGTCAGCCGCGCGAAAACCGGGCATCGCGGTCCTTGGGAGGAGACGGTGATGCGGGCGTGGAGCGTGCCGGAGCCCGGGCCGATCGCGACCGGGCCGCTGCGGCGGGTGGAACGGGACGTCCCCGAGCCCGGCCCCGGTGAGCTGCTGCTTCGGGTCCGGGCGTGCGGGGTGTGCCGCACCGACCTGCACGTGGCCGAGGGCGACCTGCCGGTGCACCTGCCGGGCGTGACCCCCGGGCACGAGATCGTCGGCGAGGTGGTCGCGGCGGGCCCGGGCTGCCGCCGCGCGCCGGGCGACCGGGTCGGCGCGGCGTGGCTGCGCGGCACCTGCGGCGCGTGCCGGTACTGCCGCCGCGGCGCCGAGAACCTGTGCCCGGACTCGTCCTACACCGGCTGGGACGCCCACGGCGGATACGCCGAGTACACGATCGCGCGCGACGCCTACGTCTACGACCTGCCCGCGCACCGCGGCGACCTGGAGGTGGCGCCGCTGCTGTGCGCCGGCATCATCGGCTACCGGGCGCTGCGCCGCGCCGCGCTGCCGCCGGGCGGGCGGCTGGGCATCTGGGGCTTCGGCGCATCCGCGCATCTGACCGCCCAGATCGCGCTGGCCGAGGGGGCGACCGTGCACGTGTTCACCCGGGCGGCGGCCGCCCGCACCCTGGCCAGGTCGCTGGGCGCCGCGTCCGCGGGCGACTCGTTCGACCCCTCGCCCGAGCCGCTGGACTCGGCGATCGTGTTCGCCCCGGCGGGCGAGCTGGTCCCGGTCGCCCTGGAGCGGCTGGACCGGGGCGGCACCCTCGCGATCGCCGGGATCCACCTGACGGACGTGCCGCCGCTCGACTACCGGCGCCACCTGTTCCAGGAGCGGCAGGTCCGGTCGGTCACCTCCAACACCAGGGCGGACGGGGAGGAGTTCCTGCGGCTGGCGGGACGGCTGCCGCTGCGCGTGACCTGCGCGCCCTACGAGCTGTCCGACGCCGACCGGGCCCTGGCCGACCTGGCCGCCGACCGGGTCCAGGGCGCCGCCGTCCTGGTCGCCGGCTGACCGCCCGGGCCCTCACACCCGGCGGTAGGACTCCGGAATGGTGTCGTCCTGCTTGTAGTAGAGCAGCTCCTGCACGTCCACCACGCCCTCCGTGGCCGCGGCCAGCCGGACCAGGACCGGGATCATGCTGCGCCGGTCGACCCGCCCGGTCAGCTGCACCACCCCGTCCTGGACGCGGACGGCGACCTGCGACGGGTCCTGCCAGAGCCGGTCCACCAGCACCTCGCGGATGATCTCGTCGCGGATCTCGTCGTCGGAGCGCAGGAACACGCGCAGCAGGTCGGCCCGGGTGACGATGCCGGCCGGGCGGCCGTCGGCGTCCACCACCGGGGCCTGCTTGAACCCGTGCCGGGCCAGCAGCCGGGCGGCCTCGGCCACCGAGGCGTCCTGCGGCACCGTGACGGCGGGGGCGGTCATCAGGCCCCGGGCGTCCACGGCGTCGGCCTTGGCGTGCACCCGGCGCCGCCGCAGCGCCTCCAGCAGGGTCCGCGGGCCCTCCGCATCCTTGTACTCCTGCTTGCGCAGCAGGTCGGCGTCGGTGACGATGCCGGTCACCCGGCCGCCGCGGCCGACCACGGGCACGGCGTGGATGCCGTGCTCGGCCATGGCCTCCACGATCTCGATGAAGGGCGTCTCCTCGGCGACGGTCACCACCTGCGTGGTCATGACGTCGGCGACCTTGCGTCGTCGCATGTCCCCTCCCGGGGCCTGTCGTGGGTCTCCGGCCCGGCCGCGCCGGCCTTCCGGCCGCGGGACCGCCCGCCGGGTCACCTTCCCGGAGGACGGGCGGCCATGCGCGCTTCGCGGCGGCACCGGCGTCACACCGGCCGGCGGCTCGCGGGCGTGGTCCGCGCAGACCACCGCCTCGCAGGCGGCCCGGATCAGCACCGCGGGCACGGTCTGCCCGCCGAGCGGATCGCCGTGCTCGCAGTGCCCGCGGGCACCGATGACCATTCAGCTCGGCGCGGGGCCCCGGCGTGGCGTTCAAGGTGAACCTCCCGATCGCCATCCAGCCTCGCGGCGGCGCGGCCCCGCCGGCAGTGCCGGGCGGCCCCGGCACGCGGGACCTTCGCCCCTTCGGACGGGGACCGGCGGCGGGAAGCCTGGAGGTACTGCTGCAACGCCACCGCCTGGGGGTACGCCATGAACGAGATCACCGTGGTCCACCGCTCCGGGGACGCGTTCGCCGTCCTGGTCCGCGGGCACGTCGTCTGCGTGGACCAGCCGTTCGCGCTCGGCGGCACGGACGACGGCCCGACGCCGGTCGAGCTGTTCGTGGCGAGCCTGGCCGCCTGCGCCGCCTACCACGGCCGGCGCCATCTGCGCGACCGCGGCATCCCCGCCGACGGCCTGGAGGTCAGGGGGCGGTTCGTCATGAACGCCGGAACGCGGCCGCACGTGGCCCGCATCGACCTCAGCGTGCGTCCGCCGCACGGCCTGTCGCAGACGGGCGCGGCCGGGCTGCGGGACGCCATCGACCGCTGCACGGTGCACAACTCGCTGCTGGACCTGCCGCACATCACCGTGGACGTCGACACCGCCGCGGGCGCCCCCGTGATCTGAAACCCCCTCCCAGGGGGCGTGCCCGGTTCGTCAGCGCCGGTCCGACGGCGCGTGCACCGGGTGCTCCGGCGCGGCGCCCGACCTCGGCACGACACGCAGCCGGGGCCTGGGCGAGGTGCCGCGGGAGCCGCGCGCGGGCCCGGCGTGCTCCGGTGGCGGCGGCACCAGTTCGAGACGGCGACGCGGCGGCACGGCCGCTTCGTCCTTCGGCGGTGCGGTCGGCGGGACGCCGGCCCTGCCGACGGCCCGGCCGTAGGCGGCCGGCCGCCTGAGCCGGCCGTGCGGCTGGGGGAAGAGGACGGCCGTGATGACGGTGAGCACGGCCCGGTCGACCAGGTCCCGGAGGCCGTCGCCGATGCCGCGGGCGCCCCTGGCGTTGCGGTTCATGTCGTCCTTTCTTCCTCTTCCGCGTCGCCCGCCGGCTCCGGCCGCCGGCGGGCGTCAGTTCGGCTGGGCGGCGGCCGCCCTGACCGCGAACCGCCGGCACAGCCCGGTGATCCGCAGCAGCCGCACCACCAGCGGCCGGGCGTTGACGATCGTGACCCGGCCGCCGAGCGCCTCGGCGAGGTCGGCGGCGGCCGTCAGCGCGCGCAGCCCCTGGGCGTCGCAGAACTCCAGGTGCTCGGCGTCGACCACGACATGCGGGTGGTCGAGGTCCAGGGCGGCCAGCAGCAGGTCGCCGAAGACGTCCGCGGTGGCGATGTCCACTTCGCCGGACACGCCCACCACTCTGGTCCCGCTGGGAAGGGTCGTGAGCGACATCGCGAAACGGGGCGGGTCCTGCGCCGGAGGGCCGTCCACTACGGTCACCGTCTCTCCATCTCTGTCCGCTGCCGTCGTCGCATCGGTATTCATGCTCCTCGGCGCCGCCTACGGCACCGTAGGGGCAAAGGTCCCGGCGGGGACGGCCGTCGGTCAGCCGAGAGCGCGGCTGAGCGGGGACGGCGCCGGCGGGGGAGGGGCCAGGCGGACGCGCACGTCCACGGCCGCCGCGCCGCGCGGCGTGACGATCACCGGGTTGAGGTCCAGCTCGGCGATCTCGGGGTTGTCGGCGACCAGCCGGGACACCCGCACCAGCTGGTCCTCCAGGACGGGCACGGCGGCGGCCGGGCGGCCCCGGTAGCCCGACAGCAGCGGGGCGCAGCGCAGCGAGCGGATCATCTCGCCCGCCTCGCCGTCCAGCAGCGGCGCCGCCCGGAACACCCGGTCGCCGAGCAGGTCGGCGGCGATCCCGCCCATGCCGACCATGACCAGCGGGCCGAACCTGGGGTCCTCCAGCGCGCCGACGATGATCTCGACGCCCTCGCCGGCCATGCGCTGGACCACGGCGCCGGTCATCGCGTCGCCGAGGGCGGCGGCCATGTCCCGGTAGGCGTCCCGGACCTGCTCGGGCGTCCGCAGGTCGAGCCGGACGCCGCCGACGTCGCTCTTGTGGACCAGGGCCGGCCCCACCGCCTTGAGCGCGACCGGGTAGCCGGTCAGCGCGGCGGCCTCGACGGCGCCCTCCGGCCCGTCCACGCCGATCGTCTGGGCCATGGCGATGCCGTAGTGCCCCAGCAGCCGCTGCGCCGTCTCCGGGGCCAGCCAGCGGCCCGACGGGGCCTGCCGCAGCTCCTCCTCGATCAGCGCCCGCGCCCGCTCCGCCCGAATGCCGGCCGGCTCGGCCGCCGGGGACGCGGGCCGGGCGCGCCACTCGGCGTGGTCCACCGCGTGCCGCAGCGCCGTGACCGCCTGCTCGGGGTAGGCGTAGGCGGGGACCTGCACGTGGCCGTCGTCGATCAGGGAGTCCTCGCCGAGGACGCAGGCCAGCACCGGCTTGTCCGCGTCGCGCGCCGCCGCCGCGATCGCCGCCTTGGACGCCTCGGGGCCGGACCCGAACGGCGGGGTGTAGACGGCGACGACCGCGTCGACGCCCGGGTCGGCCAGCACCGTCCGCAGCGCCTCGGTGAGCTGCGCGGCGCCGCCGTCGGCGGTCAGGTCCACCGGGTTGGCGACGGCCGCCGACGGGCTCAGCGCCTCGCGCAGCGCCCTGCGGGTGGCCTCGGCCAGCTCGGGGACCTGCAGGCCGAGCGCGGCGCAGGCGTCGGCGGCCAGCGCGCCCGGCCCGCCGGAGTTGCCGACCACGGCCGCGCGGCGGCCGCGCGGCAGCGGCTGGCAGGCCAGCAGGCGGGCGGTGTCGAGCATGTCCCGCACGGTCTCGACGCGCACGACCCCGGCGCGGCGCAGCAGCGCGTCGACGGCGATGTCGGAGGTGGCCGCGGCGGCGGTGTGCGACCGGACGGCGCGGCCGCCGGCGTCCGAGCGGCCGGCCTTGAGCACCACGATCGGCTTGCGGGCCCCGATCCGGCGCGCCAGCGCGGCGAACTTGCGCGGGTTGCCGAACGACTCCAGGTACAGCGCGATGACCGAGGTGTCGGGGTCGTCCTCCCAGTACTGCAGCAGGTCGTTGCCGCTGATGTCGGCCTTGTTGCCGGCCGACACGAAGCTGGACACCCCCAGCCCGGTCGCGCCGGCCTGCTCCAGCAGCGCCGAGCCGACCGCGCCGGACTGCGACATCACCGCCAGCCGCCCGCGCGCCGGGATGGCGGGCAGGAAGCTGGCGTTCAGGTTCTCCGCGGTGTTGACGATGCCCAGGCAGTTGGGCCCGACCAGGCGCATGCCCGCGTTGCGGCAGATCGCCAGCAGCTCGGCCTCCCGGCGGGCGCCCTCGGGGCCCGTCTCGGCGAACCCCGCCGAGACCACCACCAGCGCCTGCACCCCGTGCTCGGCGCAGTGGCTGGCCACCTTGGGCACCGCCTCGGCGGGCGTCGCCACGACCGCCAGGCACACCCCGCCGGGGATGTCCGCCACGGTGGGGAACGCGGGAAGCCCGAGGATGGCGTCGGTGTGCGGGTTGACCGGGTAGATCGCCCCGGAGTAGCCGCCGTCGAGCAGGTTGCGCAGGATCCGGTGGCCCACGGTCCGCGGGTCGCGGCTGGCGCCGATCACCGCCACCGACCACGGCCGCAGCACCCGCTTCAGCGACGCCACCCCGGCGGTGTGCTCGCGCGCCTCGATGGCGGCGACCAGCTCGCCGGTGCACTCCAGCGGGACGCTGACGTCGTACTCGCGGCCGCCGAACCGCCGCTGCAGCCGGAACCCGGCCGTGACCAGCATCTCCATCATCGCCCGGTTCTCCGCCAGCACGGCCGCGGTGAACTCGGTGATCCCCCGGGCGCCCGCCTCGATCGCCAGCTGCTCCAGCAGCAGCGTGCCCAGGCCGCGGCCGTGCATCCGGTCGTCGACCAGGACCCCGATCTCGGCGCGGCCGCCGCCGGAGGGGATCGCCTCCGCCAGCCCCATCGCCTGCCCGTTCATGTAGGCCACCAGGGCGTGCCCGTGCCAGTCCCCGCCGGTGAGCCGGTCGACGTAGGCGTGCGGGGTGCGCCGGCCGCCGGTGAAGAAGCGCAGGTAGGCCGACTGCTCGGACAACCGGTCCACCAGGGCGTGCAGCGCCGCGCGGTCCGTCGGCGCCAGCGGCCGGATGTGGACCATCGAGCCGTCGCGCAGCAGCGCGTGCTCACCCGCGTCGGTCATGGGTGCCGACATCACTCTCCTCCAGGGGGCGCGAAGGCGGCCCGAGCCGTCCCGGACCGCAAGCCGTAGCGGTCACAACGACATCAGCCGGAGGCGGGCGGCGGCAGGGGCGAAGGTCCCCGAGGTGGAAAGGAGAGGCCCCGCAAAGAGGGAGGGACTCCCCGAGGGGAGCGGCTCCGCAAGCGGCACCCACCGGCGGTCACTCGCGGGGCGCCTGGAATCCGGGTCATCCGTCTTGACGACGGAGGGTCTTGCGGCCTCGCCGACCGTCTGTCCCGGCCCGGTCCGGCGGTTCCTCTGCGCCGTCGGTGGGTGTCACCTACATGCTTCCCGCCTCCCGCCGGCGGCACGACGGCCATTGGCCCCGCACCGCAGGGACGAAGGTCCCGGCCCGCCCCCGCACCGTCGGCCGCGGGCGCCGACGGCGTGCGGAGGTCCCCCCACCTCGGGCCTTTCGCCTCTGGGACGCCGTTCGAACACGAGGATGCGATGGGACGAGGAACGTACGGAGAAGCGTACGGAACCGGGGAGGGGCCATGGGCAGGGGCTCGTACGTGCTCGTCGGCTACGACGGCACCAAGCAGAGCGCATACGCGGTGGGGTGGGCGGCGACGGAGGCCCGGCTGCGGCGGCTGCCGCTGACCGTCGTGCACTCCTGGCACTGGCCGTACTCCATCAGCCACATCGACTACGAGGGCGCGGCGATCGTCAAGCGCATGGGCCGGCACATCCTGGACCGCGGCGTGGCCCTGGCCGAGCGCTCCGCGCCCGGCGTGCGGATCACCGGGCGGCTGATGGACGGACCGGCGTACGCGGCGCTGCTGGCGGCGAGCGACGACGCCGACGTGATCGTGATCGGCTCGCATGAGCAGGCCCGCCTGCCGGTGGCCTCGACGGCGCTGCACCTGCCGGCCCGGGCCCGCCGCCCCGTGGTCGTCGTGCGCGCCCCCGCCACCGGGCACCGGCGCGTGGTCGCCGGGGTCGACGGCTCGCCGGGCGGCGACGCGGCCCTGGCGTTCGCGTTCGAGCAGGCGGCCCTGCGCGGCTGGAGCCTGCTGGCGGTGTACGGCTGCTGGGAGCCGGGCGCGGTGCCGCGCGAGGAGCTGGACCTGTTCCACGACGACGAGAAGCTCAAGCAGGTCTGCGGCGCCCGGCTGGAGCGGGCCGTGGCCCCCTACCGGGTGCGCTACCCGCAGGTCGACGCGTGGACGTCGCTGGTGCTCGACCCGCCCCGGGAGGCCCTGTTCGACGCGGCCGGCGACGCCGATCTCGTCGTGGTCGGCAACCGGGGCCGGGGGACCGTGGACCCGCTGCTGCTGGGCGCCACCAGCAGCGCCCTGCTGCAGCACGCGCCGTGCTCGGTCGCCGTCGTCCAGCCCCTCTTCGCCGGGACGGGCGGGACCGGCGAGGCGTGACCGACCGGGACGGCCGGCGCGGCACCGGACGAACGGCACCGGACGAACGGCACCGGACGCACAAGACGACGAACGAGACGACGACGAACGAGACGAACGAGGGTCAGCCGGCGTAGCGGCGGTCGAGCCGCTCCCAGGCCCTGTCCCACGACGCGGCGCGGCGGCGGTCGCACGCCCGCCGGGTCAGCATGTACACCAGCGCCAGCGGCGCGCCCGCGCCCAGGACGGCGAAGCAGGCGGTCAGCGCCGCGTTCACGACGACCTGCTCCCGCCGCATCGGCGGGCCGACGAGGTCTCCGGAGGCGTTCACCCAGATGTGCCGGATGCCGTCCTTCCCGGCGGACGGCCAGGCCGGGATCTCCCCGGTGCGGGGCGTTCCGTCCGGTGCGTTCCAGCGCGCCCGCACCGTGGCCGGCGACTGGTCGCTCGCCGCCGCGTCCGCCGGCTGCCGCAGGACCGTGGCGGCGACCGAGTACCGGCCGACCTTCTGGGCGGCCTCCTCCCGCAGGCCGGTCCGGTAGGAGCGGTCCGCCGCCCAGGACGCCAGCGGCACCGCCAGCGCCAGGAACATGACGACGAGCGCGACACCGACGGCGCGCTGCACGCGGTCGACGGGACGCCGCAGGTCGCTGCGGCCGAAGCCGAGCCTCCGGACGAGCCTCAGGACGGACGGGCGCACCCGGGTGAACGGACGCGGCCGGGCGCCGTCGCGTGCCGGATGTGATCGTCGCATGGACTCCTCCCTCGGTCCCCACCGACGCTAGAAGCCGGAGGAACGGTCCGGGAGGGGCTTTGTTCCCTGCCCGGACGGACCGAAAGCCTTCTCCGCCGTCCGCGGGCCCCGGCCTGCGGGCGTCATGTGGGCGTCTCGCCCGAATGGAGGTGTTCGATGTGCACCCCGCCCGGGTGCAGGGGCAGGCGGCGGCCGGACACGCGGCGGATCGCGATGCGCACGTAGACGGGCTTGGGCTCCGGCGCCCACGGCGCCAGCCGCAGGGAGTCCAGGCGGTGCAGCTCGGCGGGGTCGGTGACGACCGTGGCGAACCCCTCGGCCATGACGCTCCAGCCCGATCGCAGGGCCGGCTCCACGTCGTCGGCCTCGAAGGTCAGCGGACGTCCCGACGCGACGGCGGCGAGCTTGGCGCCCGCGGAGCTGCGGAAGACGACGGAGTCGCCGTCCAGCACGAAGTTCACCGGCAGCACCGTCACCCGGCCCCGGTCGTCGGCCCAGGCGACCCGGCCGATCGGGACGCCGCCCAGCAGGGCCAGGCACGTCGCGCGGTCCAGCACCTGGATCCGCTCCCGTCCGCCGGGCATCGTCAGAAGTCCTCGACCATGGACTGCTCGGCCGGGCGGCGCACGCCCGGCCGCGCGGCCCCGGCCCGGCCGAGCCGCAGCAGCATCTGCGGGTGCCGGCCGCCGCAGAACCGGCGGCGGACGAGCTCGCGCAGCTCCGGGATCTCCAGGGCCTGCGTGTGGAAGGCGGCCGAGACGTCGTCCTGCGCCGCGCGCAGCAGGACCCGTTGCAGCGCCTGCCCGGCCCGCAGCCAGTCGTCCGGCGCGTCCCCGGACGTGGTGATCAGCAGCACCAGGCCCGTGACCTCCTCCCGCGCGGGTTCGGGCGGCGCGCCCCAGCCCTGGCCGCGGGAGAAGTCGCGGCCGGGGAAGTAGGGGTCGGTGCGCCGCTCCCGCCGCGGATAGGACTCCTCGTGCACGCCCTCCGGCCGCGGGCTGCCCGGCCGGGGCGCCCAGCGGGCCGACTCGTGCAGGTACGGCGCGTCGAGCTGCTGCAGGTGCTCGGCCGCCTCCGTCAGCGCGGCCAGGGAGTGCAGGGCGTGCGGGTCCTCGACGGCCGGCAGCCCGGCGCCCTCCCGCTGCGCCTCCAGCCGCAGCTTCGCCCGCAGGGCGGGGGAGACGCCGTCACCGGGCGCGAAGCCGCCGCGGTGCGTGCGCCGCCGCCGGATCTGGTCGTACAGCCGCCGGTCGTCGCCGTCCGGGGGGATCCGGGCGCCGAGGATCACGTCGGCGAGCAGGTTGGGCCGGTCCGGGTCCGGCAGGAGCCGCACCTCCGGCCGGTAGCCGAGCCGGCGGATCGCGACCCGCAGGGTGAGCAGGGCGGCGCCGCAGCTGATCACCATCTCCCGGCCGGTCGGGTCGGCGACGCCGAGCCGCCGGTCCGGATCGGCGCGCAGCGTGATGCGGGATCCGCGGTGGCTGAAGATCCACGGCTGGGTGTTGTGCACCGACGGCGCCCAGACCGCGGCCTCGACGGCCCGGCGGACGTCCTCCGCCGGCGTCTCGGAGACGTTCCGGACCCGCGGCCGCGTCGGTTCCATGGTGCCTCCTCGTGCCGAACCACACGCCCAGTACACCGGCGGGCCCCCGGGGCGGTAAGGGCCGAACGGCTCGTCTCGGGTGCCGGACGTCCCGGTAGCCGGGGCCGGCCCGCCCCGGTGCCGCTCGGAGACGAACCCACATACCCCGCCAGGCCGGATGTGCACGTCCGTGTCCGCCTCGGGGTGAAATGTCGGAGATCGGGGGTAGGGGGTGCGGACGCGACCGAACGGCCCAAGGGGGAGGCCATGACAGGCGACACGGCGGGCGCACGGTCCGGCGACTCGGTGACCTTCGTGGGCAACGCCACCACCATCATCCGCTGCGGCGGTTTCACGCTGCTGACCGACCCGAACTTCCTGCGCCGGGGCGAGCACGTCCACCTCGGCTACGGCATCACCGCCACGCGGCTGCGCGACCCGGCCCTGACGGTGGACGAACTGCCCGACCTCGACGGCGTGGTGCTGTCGCACCTGCACGAGGACCACTGGGACCGGGTGGCCGAGGGGAACCTGGACCGGGACCTGCCCGTCCTCACCACCGTCGCCGCCGCGCGGACCCTGCGCGCCCGCGGCTTCGGCCAGGCGATCGGGCTGCGCACCTGGGAGCCGCACGAACTGGTCAAGGGGGACCGGATGGTGCGCCTCACCGCCATGCCGGGCCGGCACGCGCCCGGCCGGCTGCGGCGCCTGCTTCCGCCGGTGATGGGCTCGCTGCTGGAGTTCGGCCCCCGCGGCGGCCCGCCCGGCCTGCGGCTCTACATCAGCGGCGACACGCTGATGTACGACGGGATCGCCGAGATCGCGCGCCGCCATCCCGACATCGACGTCGGCATCGTGCACCTGGGCGGGACCCGGCTGCTGGGCCTGCTGACGGTGACTATGGACGGGCGGCAGGGCGCCGAGTGGCTGGAGACGGTGCGGTGCGCCGTCGCGGTCCCCGTCCACTACGACGACTACAGCGTGATGAAATCGCCCCTGTCGGACTTCGAACGCGAGGTGGAACGGCGCGGTCTCGAACACCGGGTCCGCTACCTGCGCCGCGGCGAGCGGCTCCAGCTCGTCCCCGCGCACCGCTAGCGCACCGTCACGTCTCCAGGCCGTCACGCCTCCGCGGCCGGCCAGGAGCCGCGGAGGCCGGGCGCGGGTCCGCGCGGCGGGATGCGGCCGTCCGGCCCCCGCCATTCCAGCAGCAGCACGCTGGCGTCGTCGTCGAGCCGGCCGGCGTGGTGCTCCAGGATGCTGCGGACGAGGCGGCGCAGCGTCTCGGGGACCGGCAGCCCGTCGGCGTTGTGGCGGATGATGAAGTCGACGAAGCGGTGCAGGCCGAACTCCTGGCCGCTGCTGTTGCGGGCCTCGATGATGCCGTCGGTGTAGAGCAGGATGCGGTCGCCGGGTTCCAGCTGCTCCTGGCACAGCACGGCGTCGTTGCCCAGCCCCGTGCCCAGCGGGGCGGCCGGCGGGCACTCCAGGATGGTGACCCAGCGGCCGTTGCGGATCACCACCGGCGCCGGGTGGCCGTGGTTGGTCCACGTCAGCATGCCGGTGCGCGAGTCGAGCCGGGCCAGCAGCGCGGTGACGTAGCTGGTGGCGGCGAACTGCCGCTCCAGGATCTCCTCGATCGCCTTGCCGGTCTCCAGCAGGTCGGCGCCCTGCAGGCGGCTGTTGCGGCAGGTCGCCACGGCCAAGTTGGAGGTCAGCCCCGAGGTGGTGTCGTGCCCCATCGCGTCGAAGATCGCCAGGTGGACGATGTCGCCCGCCAGGCCGTAGTCGAAGGCGTCCCCGCCGAGCTCGTAGGCCGGCTCCAGCAGCGCGCCGATCACCACCCGGTCGTTGGCGAAGGTCCGCGGCGGCATCAGCCGCCACTGCATCTCGGCGGAGACCGTCATGGGCTGGGTGCGCAGCAGCTGCGCATAGGTGTCGCTGAGCGCCCGCTTGCTGACGACCATCAGCCCCACCAGCCCCGCCAGGCGCCACAGGAAGGGCAAGACGTCTGCGTCCCCGGGAGGCGCGACGATCTCCAGCACGCCCAGCCGTTCGATGCCGTCCAGGATCGGCACCCACCACACGGTGCCGCCGCCGTCGGCCGCGGGGCCCTGCACGCCGGCGACGTTCTGGAACGCCCGCCCGGCCAGGGTGCCCTCGACGCGGATCTCGCTGGGCGCGCACCTGATGTGCGGCGGCTCCTGCGCGTCGCGTCCCCGCAGCGGGCGCAGCACGCTCTGCTGGATGTCGGCGAGGAAGATGACCGCGTCCCGGTAGCCGGCCCGGCCGGCGGTGTCGGCCACCACGACGGGGATCTGCTGCATCGAGATGGCATGGCTGCTGTCGAGCAGCTCGCCGAGCAGCTGGTCGTCCCGGTTCGGCACCATCGGTCTCAGTCCCCCGGACGGGCGGCCGCGGCCGGGCACGGTCCCCGCCTCCGGCGTACATTCCCGGCATTCACCGCGCCATGCGGCCCGCGCGGCCGGTGTCCCGCGCGTGACCGGGCGCCGCGCGCGGCCGCCGGTCACCGGCGGGGGAGGGCGTCGACCCGGTCGGTCGGCCGGTCCAGGGCCCGCAGCACGGCGCGCAGCTCCTGGCGCTCGGCGGCGGTGATCGGCGCGTCGCACCGGCACAGGGCCGCCACCAGGTGGTCGACGGCCGTGTCCCAGCGTTCCCCGGCCGCGGCCCGCATGACCGGCCGCAGGTCCGCCAGGCCGAGCCGGTCGCGGTAGCGGTCGGGCAGGCGCCGCAGGGTCTGCTCCAGCCGGCGCCGCCGCGCCGCCGGCGCCGCCGGTCTCCCGGGGGCGGCGGCCGGCGCCATGGCCGGTGCCCGGGGCGCGGGCCGCCCGGCGCCGCCCGGACGCGGCAGGTCGTCGTGGGCGGTCAGCCCGAGGAGCCGCAGGAAGTCCTCCATCGCGCCCATCGCCCACCTCGTGCTCCCGTCGGCCGCGGCGCGACCTCCAGACCACGGCGACACACGCATCGTAATCGAACCGTTGCGCCGTGTGGTCGGCGGGGTGGGGTGTCCGAACGGCGACATCACGCCGACCCGCCGCCTGCGCACGGTGCGCCCCGTCGGCGCTACCGCAGCCGGGCCAGCAGCTGGTCGGGGCGCGCCACCGTCACCGTCGCCGTCGGATGGCGGATCAGGTGCAAAGGGTCGATCGCCGGCACCGGGTGGCGGAAGCGGACGCACACGCCCCCGTCGCGGTTGGTGGCGAAGGTGATGCCGCGGTCGGCGAGCGAGAGATGGGCCGGACCGGCGGTCTTGACGAAGGCGTACGGCCCGGACACCTCCTCGGCCTCGGCGATGTTGTCCAGATCCGCGGTGAGACGCCACGGCCCGAACCGGATGTGCAGCGCGACGTCCGTCACGACGACCCACGCGGACGACGACGTGACGCCGAACGGCAGCGCCGCCAGCCGATACGCCGGACTGAACCGGAAGGGGAAGACGTGGCGTTGCGCGGTCATCGGTGCGATCCTCCTCCGTGGGCCCGTTCTCCGCGGGTCCGCTGCCGCGCGGCCAGCGCGGCGCCGGTCAGCTCCGCCATGCGGCGGCAGGCCCGCCTGTGGTACCTGACCTGCGTGGCGCGGCCGAACAGCAGGAAACCGAGGCGCACGACCGGGTTCGGGATGTCCGCCATCCGGGAGAAGGCGTGGATGCGGAACTCCACCTCACCGGTGTCCAGCCACTTGCGCACCTCCTGGTCCATCTGGCCGCGTTCCAGATGCCCCTGCAGCGTCCGGTAGTTCCACCCCCACACCCGCGCCCGGCGCCCGTCCTGCTCGACGACCCCGTCGACCACCGCCCCGATCCGTACCCCGAGATAGAACCGCAACCCGTAGAACCGGCCCTGGAGCAGCATGTCCCGGCCCGGCTCGGGCGGGCCCTCGCCGTAGGCGTGCCGGATGAACGCCGGGTCGGCGAACTCGTAGTCCCGCACGAGGCGGCGGGCGATCTCCCAGCTGCCGCCGGGCACCGGCGGGCCGGGCGGCTCGGCGGGCAGGGGCTGCCGGTAGTCGTCGATGTGCCAGCCGGGGTCCGCGGCGCCGCCGGGCGCCTCGTCCGGATCGAAGTTGACCGGCCGGTGCCGCAGCTCGGCGTGCAGCCGCCGCAGCCGCCGCCGGATCCGCGTGTTCTCGCCCATGACATCGAGCTTCTCCACCTGGCGGGGGACGCTCAGAACGCGACGCGGTCGCGGGGGCCGGCGGCCCGGTGGGCGGCGGCGTAGGCGGGGCCCCGGATCTGCTGCAGCGTCCCGGCCGGGGGCAGCCCGGGGATCGGGTGCCGGACCGGGTCGAACCGCATCGGCGCGCCGTCGTCGCCGCGCGCCGGACCGGTGAGCAGCAGCTCGCCGAACCGCTCCCACGCGCCGAACTCGGTCGCGACGACCAGGTCCAGCGGCACCGGGCCTTCCCCGAGGGCGCGGGCGAGCGAGAGGCCGTCGGCGCGGACGACGCAGGGCCGCCGCGCGACCGCGCCCAGGAAGACGCGGCGGTCGCCGGCCGCATACGGCAGCAGGGAACCGTAGAAGCCCGGACTCCACCGGAACGCCGGCCGCGGCAGATGGCGGCCGAGCAGGCCCTGCCCGGCGCTGGCCAGCAGCAGCTCCGCGGCGGCCGGCCCGCCGTCCGGCGGGGCGCCCGCCGGCTGCCGCCACCGCAGCGCCAGCCCCAGCACGTCCGGCAGCGGGGGAGGCAGCCCCACCGACCGCGACAGCCGCGCCACCCCCCGCAGCTCGGCCGTGTCGTCCAGGAACGGCACGCCCCAGGGCCGGGAGGCGCCGTGCAGCAGCAGGACGGCGTCGCACACCAGCCCGTCGGGGTGCAGCGGGCGGCCGCCGCGCAGCCGCGCCGCCGCGGTGGACACCCGCGTGACGGCGGCCGCGGCGAACCGGGTCAGGTGCTGTGCGTGGAACCTGCTGTCCCCGGCGACCTCGGCCCGTTCGGTGTGGACCTCCACCTCGCCGGCCACCCGGCCCCCGGCCAGGTCCGCGACGCGCGAGCAGAAGTGGGTCCACATGTGCAGCTGCATCTCCTTGGCGATGCGCAGCCTGTCGTACAGCAGGTCCGCCAGGCGGCCGCCGCTGCGCGCCCACGACTCGATGGTGAAGACCACGTCGCCGTCCGGGGCGTCGGCCGCCCGGAACTCGATCTCCCCCGCCTCGATGTGGCCTTCCAGCGTGGCGAACCGGAACGACCGCGGCCGGCGCTCCACCACCCGCACCGGGCAGTTCCACGGGCCCGGCATGTGCACGTCGTACTCGTCGCCGATGTCCAGGCACCGCGCGCCGCCGGACGTCTTGTCGAACACGGCGATCTCCACCGGCGACGCGGCGTTGATGTCCTCGCACAGGCGGTCGATCAGCTGCTCGGCGCTCAGCGGGGCGCCGGTGATCCGGACGGTGTAGCGGCGCTGGAACGCCGGCCCGGCGCCCTGCCGCGGATGCTGCAGCCGGTCTCCGCCGCGGTCCGGAAGGCGCTCGATCTCGGCGACCACGCTGCTGCGCAGCCGCCCCCGCGCCACCCCCCGGGAGCCGCGCAGCCACCGCCACGCGGCCAGGCCCATGCCCAAAGGCCAGCGCACCATCCGCACACGCTGCCGCCAGCGAACCCGCACGGCGCCCCCCGATGATCGTCTCCCCGTCGCCGCGCCCGCCCGCGGACGCGACGGCCGTGCCCGCCATGAGTACCCCCGGCCGCCCGGCCCCAATCCGCCCGGGCCCGGACATGCGCCCTGATCAGCCGGTCGACCGCCGACGAGCCCGCAGCGGGAGCGGGCGTCGGCCCGGACCCCGGCCGGGGTCCGGGCCGACGTGCGCGGCCGGCGGACAGGGGGGGCGGTCGGTCCGCCTTCCGCTGCGCCGGGCCCCGCGGGGACGCTGTCACGGGTAGGAGACGACCACGGACGGGATCGTGCAGGTGCCCGACGTCGGCGCGCCGGTGTCGTTGATCACATGGTCGTACTGGCCGTTGCCGCCCAGCGAGACCACCAGCGCGTGGTGGAACCTGATGCCCGGCTTGACCGGGGTCTGGAAGCCGTGGTCCTGCCGGATCGTCGGATCGACGTTGTGGTTGCAGTACGAGCCGACGCCCCACGCCTCGTGGACGTCCACCGAGCCGGCGACCCGATAGGCGGCGTAGCCCCTGGTGGAGCCGTTCTGGACCGCCGCCTGGTTCGGCGCGTCGTAGGCCTTCTCGTTCTGGAAGAAGATCGTCCGGCCGCGCTCGCCGTACCACTGCACGTCGTACTTGTTGAAGTGCTCGACGAACAGGCCGGCGGCCGGCACGTCGTCGCCGTTGACGGCCAGGCCGTGGTCGGCGCGGTCGGTCTCCCAGCCGACGCCGTCGCCGTGGTCGGCCCGCCAGATCCAGGTGTGGTCGATGAGCACGTCGTCGCTGTTGACGACCAGGCCGTGGTCGGCGCGGCCGGGTCCGGCGCCGCCGATGCGGATGAACACGTCCTGCACGCTCGTCGGGTCGGCGGAGTGGTCGGCGGCGGAGCCGGGCGGACCGATCTCGACGAGCGCGGGCGACTCGGCCGGCCCGGCGTCCACCAGGAACCCGGCGAGCCGCACCCCGCCGACGTCGGCCACCTTCACCGCGGTGACGCCGTCGTCGGGGATGAGCGTCGCCAGGCCGAGCCCGAGCACGACGGTGCTGCGCCGGGACGACCGTTCGGCACTGCTGCGGGCGCTGTACTTCAGCGGCCCGCGCAGCCGGCAGGAGCTCGCCGAGGCGACCGGGCTGAGCCAGGCGTCGGTCGGCAACGTGACCCGCGAGCTGATCCGCGACGGGATCGTCGCCGAGATCGGATCGGTCGACTCCGAGGTCGGCCGGCCCAGGGTGCCGCTGCAGGTGAACCCCGAGCACGGCTACGTCGTCGGCGTGGACGTGGGGGAGACCCGGGTGCAGGTCGAGCTGTTCGACCTGGCGATGACCGAGCGGGCCAAGGCCGACTTCCCGCTGGACCCGGCCCGGCACCCGGCGCCCGAGGTCGTCTCCCGGATCCTGGCCGGCATCGAGGCGGTCCTCGCCGACGGCGGCGTCCCGCACGAGGCGATCCTGGGCGTGGGCATCGGCGTGCCCGGCGTCGTCCAGCAGCGGCCCGAGGTGCCACACCCCGGTCGTCGTCGGTGGCCGCACCTGCCGCTGCGGCAACGTCGGCTGCCTGGAGGCCTACGTCGGCGCCGAGGCCATGCTCGCCCGCTACACCGAGGCCGGCGGGACGGTCAATGCGGCCGACCAGGAGTCCGCCCTGGCCGCCGTGATCCTGGAGGCCGGCACCCCGGGCACCGTCGGCGCCCGCATCGTCGAGGAGACCATTTGCTACCTCGGCGCCGCCATCGGCGGGCTCGTCAACCTGCTCAACCCCGAGCGCGTCATCCTCGGCGGCTGGGCCGGCCTGCTCCTCGGCGAGACCTACCTGGACGCCATCCGCGAGGCCGCCCGCGGGCACGCCCTGAGGCATCCGTTCGCGACCACCTCGATCGAACTGTGCACCCTGGGCCCCGATGCGGTCGCCCTGGGCGCCGCCCCCCTCCCGCTGGAACTGTTCCTACGGAGGCGGCTGGCGCGGGCCGGCGGCAGAACAGGGCCCGCTCCCCGCGACCGGCGTACTGCGGCGAGCGGGCCCTGGACGCGGACAAGATGTCCGATCACACCGACAGGTGAACCTTCTCGGCCGTACGGCGCCTTCCGGTCGTCGCCGCCGTCCGCCGAGTGACCCGGTCCTACCCGCGACGGCCCGCAAATAGCGCCGCTCACGCCAATAATCAGGTCAATGAGCTTTTCTCCGTAACCTGCGGTTGCTGTCGGTGATGTTCAGATGCTCCGGTC
>NZ_BAABDO010000065.1:0-38600 GCF_039539665.1 Actinomadura keratinilytica | reverse complement strand
GCGAAGGCTCCGGCGGCGGCGCCGCGCCGTCCGCCAACGGCGGCAGCGGCAGCGGTGGCGGTGGCGCGTCGCCGGGCGGCGGAACGGGAACGGCGCGTCCCACCTCGTGGACGGGCCGGGGCGGCGCCGTCGCGGCCGGTGACGCGGCGTCCTCAGGAGGCAACGGCTCATCCGGCGGTTCGTCCGGCGGCGGCTGGTTCGCCGGTGGCGGCCGTTCCAACGGCGGTTCCTCGGGCGGCGGACGTTCGTCCGGGGGAGCGTCGAGCGGCGGCGGCCGTGCCCGGGCGGGCGGCGGCTCGGGCTCCGGCGGTTCCGGTTCGGGCGGTGGTGCGAGCGTGTCGCGTCGGCCGCGTGACGCCGCGGCCGGTGTGCCCAGGCCGCGTTCCGCCGACGGCTCCGGCGGCTCCAGCGGCGGTTCGGGCAGCGCCTCTGGTAATGGCGGCAGGCCGCAGCCTCCGCCGCTGTGGGCGCGCCGCGGCCGGGAGGAGGGCCCGCCCATGCCGTTCTGGCTCCGTCCGGTGGAACGCGAACGGCAGCGGGACGAGTAGATGAACCTGTCCGACCGTCAGCGCAGGTTCCTGTTCGCCGGCCTGGTGGTGGTCCTCGCCGTGATCGGGGTGTACCTGACGGTGGCCGCGCCCGACGGCGACGGGGAGAAGGAGACGGGCGGCCGCTCGGCGGCGGCCGTGCCGAGCGCGACGGGGCCCGCCTCCCCGCCGCCCGGGATCTCCTCGGCGGTGGACCCGAACTCCTTCGACATCTACCGGCTGCTGCCGTTCTCCCAGCGCGAGTTCGCCACCGCCGCCGATGTGGCGCAGCGGTTCGTCGCCGCGCACGGGACGTACCGATACGACGAGGGCCCGCAGACGTACGCGCAGCGGCTGTCCGGCCTGGTCACCGATGACCTGCTGACCGAGCTGGTGCGCGGCGAGAGCTCCCCCGGGCAGCTGGAGGAGCGGCGCCGCCGGCAGGAGGTCGCCGAGTGCACCGCCACGCTCGACCGGGTCCGCGACATCGAAGACAACTCGATCATCTTCCTGGTGACCGGCAAACAGCAGGTCACCCGCGGGGGGCAGAAGAGCGAGAACAGCCGGCAGTGGGCGGTGACCGTGGCGCGCGACGGGGGAGCGATGCGCGTCTACGCGGTCGCGCCCGCCGACGAGGGACAGGCGGGTGACACCGGATGAACCGTCGTACCGTCCTGCTGGCCACGGCGTTCGGCGCGGTCGGCATGCTCTTCGCGACGCTGATGGTCGTCCCGGTGCTGTTCGGGTCGACCCAGTTCCTGTTCGGCGGGGGCACCGCGGGCTGCGTCGACACCTCCCAGGCCGGCGCGCAGCCCGCCGAGGCGTCCGACGCCCGCTCCATCCCCGCGGACTACCTGGCGCTCTACAAGAAGGCGGGCGAGGACTACGGCATCCCGTGGAACGTCCTGGCCGGGATCGGGAAGGTCGAGACCAACCACGGCACCTCCCGGCTGCCGGGCGTGACCAGCGGCGAGAACTACGCGGGCGCGGGCGGCCCGATGCAGTTCCTGGCCGCCACGTTCCGCGAGTTCGGCGTCGACGGCAACGGCGACAAGAAGAAGGACCGCTACGACCCCGCCGACGCCATCCCGTCCGCGGCCCGCTACCTCAAGCACAACGGCGCCCCGCAGCGCATGCGCACCGCCATCTTCATGTACAACCACTCCTGGGACTACGTGAACCTCGTGCTGAGCTGGGCCAAGCGCTACGCGGCCGGCGACTTCGAGGTCGTGCAGTCCAACGGCGTCGAATGCGACGACAACGAGCTGCCCGCCGGCATCGACGGCCTGGTGCAGCGCATCATCGCCTTCGCCATGGCGCAGCGCGGCAAGCGGTACATCTTCGGCGCCAACGGCCCCGACGCGTGGGACTGCTCCAGCCTGATGCAGGGCGCCTACCGCTCGGTGGGCCTGCGGATCCCGCGCACCACCTTCGAGCAGTGGCCGTTCGGCGTGCGCATCCCCAAGGGCAAAGAGCAGCCCGGCGACCTGGTGTTCTTCAACTCCGGCCCGGGCACCAGCCCGAACAACCCCGGCCACGTCGGCATGGTCATCGGCAACGGCAAGATGATCGTGGCGAGCTGCTCCACCTGCGTGCCCAACATCGGCGTCAAGTCCTACAAGCGCGGCGACTGGGTCGGCACCACCCGCCCCCTGGCCACCGACAGCCTGAAGAAGCAGCTCGCCCAGCTGGACTCCGACGCCTCCGGCTGACCCGCGGCCCGTTACGTGATCACCGCCGATTATTCGGGTGGGACCGGCGCCTTCGCGTGGCATGCTGGCCGCGTGGAGCCAGAGACACCCGAGATCCGGATGCGCGTCGCCCCCGAGCTGCTGCTGTTCCTGCCCGCCGCGCGCAGACGGGAGGAGCAGGCGGTGGCCTGCGACGGAACCTCGACGCTGGGGCACCTGGTGGAGGCCCTCGGTGTTCCGCTGCCCGAGGTCGGTGCGCTGACGGCCGACGGCGTCCGGGTCGGACCGTCGCACCAGCCGTCGCCGGGCGAGCGGGTCGAGGTCGCGCCGGTGCCGCGCCCCCAACCGGTGCCGCTGGAGCCCGGCCAGGACGCGCCGCGGTTCCTGCTGGACGTGCACCTGGGCACGCTGGCGCGGCGGATGCGGCTGCTCGGCCTGGACACCGCCTATCACAACGACATGGACGACCCGGCCCTGGTCGTGCAGGCCAACGAGGAGCGGCGGGTGCTGCTCACCCAGGACCGCGGCCTGCTGCGCCGGCGGGCCCTGTGGTTCGGCGCGTACGTGCGCGGCGCCCGCCCCGACGACCAGCTGCGCGACCTGCTCGACCGGTTCGCGCCGCCCTTGTCGCCGTGGACGCGCTGCACCGCCTGCAACGGGCCGCTGGTCCCCGTTGGCAAAGAAGAGGTCGCGCCCGAGCTGGCGGACGGGACGCGGCGCAGTTACGACGTGTACGGTCGGTGCACCGAGTGCGGCCAGGTCTACTGGCGCGGGGCGCACGGCGGGCACCTGGAGAAGATCGTCCAGGAGGCCGCGCGCACGGTCGCGGCGGCCCGCGCCGCCCGTCCGGCCTCCTCGCCCGGCGCACCGGGACCGGGGGCGGGCGGCGTGGACAGCGCCGCGTCCTGAGAGAGGGGCTGGTCACGATCAACGTGGTGGTGGGGGCGGCGATCATCGCCGGGGGACGGCTGCTGGCCGCCCAGCGCGGCGAGCCTCCGGAGCTGGCCGGCGGCTGGGAGTTCCCCGGCGGCAAGGTCGATCCGGGCGAGTCGGATCAGGACGCCCTGGTCCGCGAGTGTCACGAGGAACTGGGCGTCAAGATCGCGCTCATCGACCGGATCGGCGGCGACTGGCCGCTCGCGCTCGGCTCGGGGAGCGTGCTGCGGGTGTGGACGGCGGAACTGATCGAGGGCCGCCCGGAGCCGCTGGAGCATCTGGCGCTGCGCTGGCTGGGCCCCGACGAGCTGTACGACGTGGCGTGGCTGCCCGGCGACCTCCCGGTCGTCGAGGCGATCCGCCCCCACCTGCGCTGACAAATGCGTTCCCGGGATGGGCGGGGGCCTACGACCCGGTGGAGCGGTCAGCGGGCCGTAGGCTGAGCCCGGCGGCGGCGCGAATCAGTCTTTGCCGGGGCCGCCGAGCGCCACGTCCACCCGCTGCCCGTCCCATCCGTCCGCCGTCCGCCAGATCACGGAGACGTCGAACGCCTCCGACAGCACGTCCACTACCCAGGGGTCGGCGGGCGCATCGGGCAGGACGAGGAACCGCTGGTCGGCGGGCCGCCCCTCGGCGTACTGGACTTCCATGATCCTCAGCACCGCCTCGCGCAGGCGCGCATAGCTGGTCTCGCCCTCGCCGAGGACCTCGTAGAGGACCGTGCCCGCAGGCCCCTCGCACAGGATGTCGGCGGTCGGCGAGTGGGAGACCGGGGTGAGCCGCGCCCGGTGCAGCTCGGCGAGCAGGGAGAATCGGATCTCCTCGTGCACGTGGCAGCGCCGCTCTTCGCGCACGCTCTGCTCCAACGCGGAGATGAACGGCTGGAATCCGGCGGTGTGATCGGCCGCCGCCTGGTCGGCGGCGTCGGCGGCGGGTGCGGACGTCACGGTGTCTTCCTCGACTTCCTCAGGTGCGGCGGCGGCTTCCTCAGGTGCGGCCGATCCCTCAGGTGCGGCGGATTGCTCGGGGGCGGCGGTGGACGGGATCAGCTCGTGCGGAATCGGGTCCGCGTGCACGATGGTCAGCGACTGGGTGCAGCGGGTGATGGCGACGTAGAGCTGACCGAGCCCCGAGGGCTCCTGCTGGGCGATCATCGCCGGTTCGACGACGACCACGTGGTCGAACTCCAGCCCCTTGGCGTCCGGCGCGGCGATCACCAGCGGGAGGCGCTTGCCGCCGACGGCCGAAACGGCCTGCCGGACCTGCTCGGTCAACGCGTCCGGCACGATCAGCGTGACGGACCGCCGCGGGTCCGCCTCCTTCCCGATGATGTCGAAGGCGCGCGCCACGGCGTCGGCGACCCGTTCGGCGTGGTCGGTGGCGGCGATCCGCAGGACGCCGTCCCCGCCCGGCCGGATCGAACGCGGCGCGGCGGTGTCCGATGAGACCGCCGCTCCCAGCGGCTGCGCGAACTCCATCACCTCGCGGGGGACGCGGTACCCGATGGTCAGCTCTTCCAGGTGCCAGCCGTCCTCGCCGCTGAGCAGGCCGGCCAGCTCCGCCCAGTCGGCGTACCGGTGGACGCCGGTGGTCTGGGCGAGGTCGCCGAGGATGGTCATGGAGCCGCTCGGGCAGCGTCGCGCCAGCGCGCGTGCCTGCATCGGCGTCAGGTCCTGGGCCTCGTCGACCACGATGTGCCGGTACCGCTGCGGCCCCTCCCCGCTGATCAGGAAGCGCAGTTCCTCCAGGCAGACCAGGTCTTCGAGGGACCACGGTTCGTCCGCCATGCGCGCGGCCTGGGGACGGTGGATGGCCCGCTGCTCTTCGTCGGTGAGCACGCCGTCGGCGGCCGCCCGCAGGGTGTCCGGGTCGTCGAGGAGCCTGCGCAGCACGGCCTCCGGGCTCATGTTCGGCCACAGGACGTTCATCAGCCGCACGACCTGCGGATGCCGTTCGATCCTCGCGCGGATCCTCGGGTCCGGGCGGCCGGGCCGGGCTTCCGCGGCCGCCTTCGCCAGGCGGTTGACCACCTGGGTGCCGAACGAGCGACGCCTCGCCAGATAGGGGCCGGGTGCGTCCTCGGCGTTCAGGAGGCTTTCGAGTTCCGTGCGCGGGAGCGAGATGACGGAGCCCTCGAAGTCGAACCCGAAATTGCCGTCGCGGGCGATCCTGGCCAGGGCCCGGGCACCGCCGAGATTGCGGACGGCCCGCTCCAGCACCGCGGCCATCCGCGCGCCCGCCTTCACCGCCCGGGCGGGCAGCGGGTCGCTGCCCCGCGGCTTGTCCCACAGGCGGCTCGTCTCGACGGGGACGACGCCGCGTGTGCCGAGGCGGGGCAGGACGTCGCGGACGTAGGTCAGGAAGCGCCGGTGCGGGCCGACGACGAGGACGTCCTGGGTCCTGAAGTGCCTGTTGTACAGCAGCCAGGAGATGCGGTGCAGCCCGACCGCGGTCTTGCCGGTGCCCGGCCCGCCCTGCACGACCATGACCCCCCGGGGGGTGTCCGACACCAGCAGGAGCTGCTCCCGCTGGATCGTCTCGACGATGTCGCGCATCGTGCCGTCGCGGGCCCGCTCCAGGTCTTCCAACAGGAAGTCGCGGAGCCGCTCGGGCTTGACCGGCTCGGTGCCGATCTCGTCCTGGTAGTCGCGGACGGTCCGGCCGTCACAGCGGAGCCTGCGGCGCAGCGTCACCTCGCCCGCCTGGTTCGGCGGCCGGAGCAGCCATTCCTTGGCCTGCGGGCTCTGCCAGTTGATGACCACCGGT
Source organism: Actinomadura keratinilytica (assembly GCF_039539665.1). NCBI lineage: Bacteria > Bacillati > Actinomycetota > Actinomycetes > Streptosporangiales > Thermomonosporaceae > Actinomadura > Actinomadura keratinilytica. Next base: position 32,680 of record NZ_BAABDO010000065.1, on the reverse strand, counting down.
TCGAAGTCCGCGTCGCGTACCAGCCGTCGGCCGATGTACCAGGTGCGCTCCGCGTCGTCTTCGACGACGTCGACCCGCGCCACGACCAGTGCCTCTCCGCCGAGGTCGTCCTCGTGCGGTACCTCCGGCGCCGCTTCCGGGATGAAGGCGGTTCCGGCGTGGGAATCGGTCGTCCGATTCGGCTTGAGTTTCTCGCGGTTCTCGCGGAACCGCCGTTCGTGACACGTGTAGGCGTAGTCCACCGCCCGCTGCTCCGCAGCGATGACCGCCGCCCGATCGACCATCTCGCTCCCCTCGTTCGCCGATGGCGGGGGCAGAACTATAACCACGCAGTACGACAATCCATCCGACTCGGGATGATCTTTCTTACTGTGATCATTCGAGGGTGCGGACCCGGTCGACGCCGGTGGCGTCTCCAGGGGATGGGCGTGGAGCTTCCCGGGGCACCGGGTGTGCGTGCTGTGAAGGGGCGAATCCGGCATACGGGCCATTCAGGTGCCGTGGCGTACGGGGTGCCGTCTGCGGTCCGACCGTACAGTGGACCGCGCGGACGGTCCGTCATCCGGGAGGACGCCGCGGGCGTCCCGAAATTGCGTGAAGGCGAACCGGCATTGAGGTCAGTGTGTTGATCTCAAGACCGGTTGGGGTGGTGTCAGTGGCGTGTGCGGAGTGTGTTGAGGAGGTTTCGCCACTTGGGGGCAGCTCCAGAATGTTGCCCGGGGCCTTGGAGTCTTGGATGCCGATGGTTCCGTCGGTGGCGCAGGCTACCTCTACACACTCGCCGGTCGGGGCACTGTGGCTTGATTTGTACCAGCTGATGTAGTTCTTGGTCATGACTCTGATTCTGGCGGGTTGGTGTGTCAGTCGGCTGGGCGAGGAAGGGTGGGTTGGCTTGTGTGTAAACGTGAACCGGCCTTGAGGGCAGTGTGTTCACCTCAAGGCCGGTTCGGGGTGGTGTCAGTGGCGTGTGCGAAGTCTGCTGAGGAGAGCGCGCCATTCGTTGGGGGTCAGTTCCAGGTGGGGGCCTGGATTCTTGGAGTCTTGGACGCCGATGGTGCCGTCCGAGGCCCGAGCCACTTCGACGCAGTGGCCGTTCGGATCGCTGTGGCTTGATTTGCGCCAGTTGCTGTAGTGCCTGGTCATACTCCCGATCCTGCCGCGTCGGTCAGTCGGTCGGCTGCCTGTTCGAGATAGGTGAGACTGGCCTCGGGGGACAAGGCAGCCTCCCGAAGACGGTTGTACACCCCCATATACCGCATGACCTCACGTCGTTTGGTGACCAGGAGGTCAGAGGTGACGGTGTCGACCACGGCCAGCGGTGTGTCGCCTGGCTCGGGGAAGGTGTACAGGAAGAACGATGACTTGGGGAGCAGGCCGCCAAGGATGCGAGCGTTGTACGGCAGCAGGTGAAGGGTGAGCCGTTCGTGCTCGGACACCACCTGAAGCATGTGCTTGAGCTGGGCAGCCATCACCTTCGGTGGGACGGCCAGGCGATGAAGCACATACTCGTCCAGTATGGCCTCGTAGCTGGGGCCGTCCTTGCGTAGGAGCTCCTGCTGACGCCGCAGGCGAGCGTCGGCCATGCGATCCGGACGGTATTCGAGCGGTCCCTGGCATTGATCCAGTTCGACTATGGCGGTGATGAACTCCGGGGTTTGTAGGACTCCCGGGATGCTGGTCTGGTCGTAGCTGCGGATGGTTTCCGCGCCGGATTCCAGATCGGCGGCGAGGCGCTGGCGGGGGCCCATGGAGTTCCCGAAGCGGTCCCACCAGCCCTTCGCGGCGGCATCGCGGGCCAGGCGAAAGATCTTGTCGTATCGGGCGCCGGTGACGTCGAGCCGTTCGAGGAGGTCCACGATGTCGTTGAGGTTCGGGCGGACCTGGGCGTTTTCCAGTCGGGTGATCTTGGTGCGGGAGTGGAACAGGACCTGGCCGAGTTCCTCGGCGGTCATGCCGCGCTCCTCGCGGAGCTTGCGCAGTTCGGCCGCGAGTCGGCGGCGACGGACATAGGGGCTCGGCATGGCCGTCTCCCTCCGTGTGATGACACAGCGTGCGGATCGCTAACTTTCTGCGGCCGATCGGCATCACGCAATGTAATGGCCGGTTGCGGTCGTGCGCCCCGGTTCCGCAACTCTTTTCGCATCACGGGCCGGAATTCGCACGTGCGCGGGCTGCACGTGCGCGTACGTGCAGTGCGAGCACGGCACGGGCATGAGGCGGAATTAACGGTGCGGGATCGTGCCAATCGAGGCGCCGACCGGCCGCAGTCGCCGATAGTTCGTGCTCGGACGGCCACGCGTTGTGACGATGTGCGGGAGGCGGAGGGTGAATCCCCGACGCTCCGTCAGGCTCCTTCAGCATCCGAGGTGTCCCATGCCCCTGATGGCGATCCCCGCGACCGGCGCCGCTCCGCTGCACTGGCGCCGTGTCTTCCCCGGCGGTCTCGAACAGGTCGCCCGTGCACGCAGGTTCGTCGCCTGCCTGCTCGACGGCTGCCCATACCTGGACGACGTCCTACTGGCCGCGGACGAGCTGGCGGCCAACGCGCTCCGCCACACCAGGTCCGGCCAGGACGGCGGCTCGTTCACCGTCGAAGTCCTGCGGTGCGACGGCCAGGTCGCGGTGTCGGTCGCCGACCAGGGCGGCCCGGGCGTGCCCGTCCCGGCGGACGCGTCCGAGTGGGCCGAGACCGGGCGCGGCCTGCGGACCCTCGCCCTGCTGGCCGACACCTGGGGCTGGCACGGCAACGCCGAGGGCCGCACCGTGACCGCAGTCTTCACCGAGGAGAAGGCCGCGTGAACGGCGGACTGGCGGCTCAGCACGGCAGGCTCCAGGACCGGGTCGACTCGGTGATGCTGATCGCGATGCGGGCCGACGTCCGCGCGATCCACACGGTCGCGGGCGACGGCCGGGCGGACTGGCAGACCCGCACCTTCGTGCGCGAGGCGCGGCGGCTGACACTCGGCTGCGCGGCCGGGCTGAGCGCCGTCCTGGACAGGCACCGGCCGGGCACGGACCCGTACGGCCACGAGGTCTGCCGGGCCTGCGGCACGTCCGCCTGCTCGACGCTCAAGGCCATCGCGGACGTCTTCGCAGCATATGCGGTCCGTCCGGCGGCCGTGGACCGCGCGGAGGCGTGGCGGCGGGCGGACGCGTACCTGGGGTCGCGCGGGGTGCCGCTGGTCATCGAGGAGTTCGCCGAGGGATTCGTCGCCCGGCCCGTCCCCGGCGGCAACGGCCTGCTGGTCGTCGACCGGGCCACCGGGGCGCTCACCCGCTGGCCGGACCTGCCCACCGCCGAATTGGTCGAGCGCTACCGCCATTACCTGCGCGGCGCGCCGTAGGCCGTCGGCTCCCCGTCCCGCGCCGGGTCAGGAGATGCGGTTGGCGCCCGCGTAGTCGGAGCGGTCCGACAGCTTGGAGATCTTGACGACGTCGCCGGTCTGCGGGGCGTGCAGGTACTTGCCGCCGCTCAGGTAGATCCCCATGTGGTGCAGGTCGCTGCCGAAGTAGACCAGGTCGCCCGAGCGCAGTTCGCTGCGGTCGACCTTGCGGCCCAGCTCGTAGAGGGCGCCGGTGTAGTGCGGCAGGCCCTTCTTGCCGACCTGCGCGTACGCCCACACCACCAGGCCCGAGCAGTCGAAGCTGTTCGGGCCGGCCGCGGCCCACACGTACGGGCTGCCGAGCTTGGAGTAGGCCTTGCGCGCCATCTTGGCGGGCAGCCCGGAGCCCTTGATGGTGGCCGTCAGGCCGGTCCGGGGGTCCCTGGCCTTGGTCGTGGTGAGCTTGTCGAGCCGCTTTTCGACCTCCTCGACCTTGGCCTTGGCGGCGCTGCGGGCGGTCTGCGCCTGGGCGGCGGCGCGCTGCACCTGCGCCGTCTTCGCGGCGGCCTCGCGCTTCGCCTGGTCGGCCCGGTCGATCTGCGCCTGCAGGCGTCCCAGCGCGGCGGTCTGGTTCTGCACCAGGTAGGCCGACGCCGACAGGGTCCTGGCGTCGCCGGAGGAGAAGAACAGCGTGTCGGGGCCGCCGCTCATGTAGTTGGCGGCGGCGAGCTTGCCGAGCTGGGCGCGGGCGGGGGCGGCCTGCCGCTCCAGCGCGGCGGCGGTCCGGGCGGCGGCGCGTTCGGCGCGCCGGGCCCTGCCCAGTTCGACGCGCGTCTTGTTGTACTGCTCGGTGAGCTTCTCGGCTTCGGTGTTCAGCGCGTCCAGCTGCTTGCGCAGTTCGCTCTCGCTGGGGCGGCCGGGGTCGGCGAGGCGCGGCGCGGCGGGCGGGGCGGTCGCGGCGGCGGGGGCGACGGCCCAGCCGAGGGCGACGGAGGCCGCGGCGGCCGCGGTGAGGGCGGACACGGCGACACGCCGTGGACGGTGACCGGGGGGCAAGGTCGTGCACTCCTCTCCTCATCCGCCTACCGGGTTAGCTGACGGGTTCGGGCCGGGAGTTCGCCCTACGACGCGGGCGCGCGTCACCGCGGTGACGGTGCGACCTGCGTCGATTCACCCCGAGTCCCGGGGGCGGCGGCGCCCCGGGATGTGGTTCCCCGGCTCCCCGCGAGGGGATTCGGCGGTCCGGCCGCAGCCCGCGCAGTGGTCCGGCGGGCTCCGAGACGGCCGGGTCCGGAGAGAGTACAAATAAACCGCAAAACCCGGCAACCAGGGCATATGGGATAAAGGGCTGCGCGGTTCGCCGGGGCGGTACGGACCGGCAAGTAGAATCGCAGACGGCCGCGGCTCCGCGGCGACTCCCTGCACCTTCACCAGAGCGAGAAGCGCATGCCCATCTCCACCCGCGACGACCTCCGGAACGTCGCGATCGTCGCCCACGTCGACCACGGCAAGACGACGCTGGTCGACGCCATGCTCTGGCAGTCCGGGGCGTTCCGCGCGAACCAGGACGTCAACGAGCGCGTGCTGGACTCCGACGCCCTGGAGCGGGAGAAGGGCATCACGATCCTGGCCAAGAACACCGCCGTCCGGCACGGCGGGCTCACCATCAACATCATCGACACCCCCGGCCACGCCGACTTCGGCGGCGAGGTCGAGCGCGGCCTGTCCATGGTGGACGGGGTGGTGCTGCTGGTGGACGCCAGCGAGGGCCCGCTGCCGCAGACCCGGTTCGTGCTGCGCAAGGCCCTGGAGGCCCGGCTGCCGGTCATCCTGGTGATCAACAAGACCGACCGGCCGGACGCCCGCATCGCCGAGGTCGTCGACGAGACCTACGAGCTGTTCATGGACCTCGGCGCCGACGACGAGCAGATCGAGTTCCCCATCGTCTACGCCTCCGGCCGCGCCGGCCGGGCGTCCCTGCAGGCCCCCGGCAACGGCGAGCTGCCCGACTCGCCCGACCTGGAACCGCTCTTCCAGGTGATCAGGGACACCGTGCCGGCGCCGTCCTACGACCCCGACAGCCCGCTGCAGGCGCACGTCACCAACCTGGACGCCTCCAGCTACCTCGGCCGCATCGCGCTGTGCCGGGTGCACGCAGGCACCATCAAGAAGGGCCAGCAGGTCGCCTGGTGCCGCCGCGACGGCAGCGTCGAGCGGGTGCGGGTCAGCGAGCTGCTGATGACCGAGGCGCTGGAGCGCAAGCCCGCCGAGGAGGCCGGGCCCGGCGACATCATCGCCATCGCCGGCATCCCCGACATCATGATCGGCGAGACCATCGCCGACCCGGACGACCCGCGCCCGCTGCCGCTGATCACCGTGGACGAGCCCGCGATCTCCATGACGATCGGCACCAACACCGGGCCGCTGGCCGGCCGGGAGAAGGGCACCAAGGTCACCGCCCGGCTGGTCAAGGACCGCCTGGACCGCGAGCTGGTCGGCAACGTGTCCATCCGGGTGCTGCCCACCGACCGCCCCGACGCCTGGGAGGTGCAGGGCCGCGGCGAGCTGGCCCTGGCCATCCTGGTGGAGAACATGCGCCGCGAGGGCTATGAGCTGACCGTCGGCAAGCCCCAGGTCGTCGCCAAGGAGATCGACGGCAAGAAGCACGAGCCCGTCGAGCGGCTCACCGTCGACATCCCCGAGGAGCACCTGGGCGCCGTCACCCAGCTGCTGGCCGTCCGCAAGGGCCGCATGGAGCAGATGACCAACCACGGCACCGGCTGGATCCGGCTGGAGTTCCTGGTCCCGGCGCGCGGCCTGATCGGGTTCCGCACCGAGTTCCTCACCGAGACCCGCGGCACCGGCATCGCCCACCACGTCTTCGAGGGCTACGAGCCGTGGTTCGGCGAGCTGCGCACCCGCCCCACCGGCTCGCTGGTCGCCGACCGCTCCGGCGCCGCCACCGCCTACGCCCTCATCAACCTGCAGGAGCGCGGCACCTTCTTCGTCGGCCCGGGCACCGAGGTCTACGAGGGCATGATCGTCGGTGAGAACTCCCGCGCCGATGACATGGACGTCAACATCTGCAAGGAGAAGCAGAAGACCAACATCCGCTCGTCCACCGCCGAGGCGACGGAGACGCTGACGCCCCCGCGCCCGCTGAGCCTGGAGCAGGCCCTGGAGTTCATCCGCGAGGACGAGTGCGTCGAGGTCACCCCGTCCGCCGTGCGCCTGCGCAAGGTCGTCCTGGACGCCAAGGAGCGCGAACGCATCCGCGCCCGCACCAAGCGCAACGCCTGACCCGCGCCGCCGCGCCGGTCAGACCTGCCGCGTGGCGTACCGGAGCCCGGCTCCACCCTGGCCCACGCCCCCCTGCGAGTGGGCGGGGTGCGTGCGCCTTTGACGCAGCTCGCATGCGTGTTGACACGGCATGACGGTGCGGCTGCACCCGGCGGGAGATCTGTACCGGTGCGGCGGTGGCAGGACGCCGGCCTGCGTTCGCACATCGGTGCCCTTCTGCGCGGCGAGGCCGACGCAGCACGGATGGCCGACGTGTCCCCGCAGTGCGGTCGGGTTCCGCCAGACCGGTGAGCGGCCCGGGGCCGTCGTGTACGAGCAGGACGTCCGGCGCGTTGTCGAGCGCGTCCGCGCTGCTCCGGCCGAGTTGCGCCCGCCGGACTTGACCGGCGAGACGACCAGGGGGACACGCCGGTCGGGGCGCGGAGAAGACCTTTACCGGCCGCTCTTCGCAGGGGACTCCCGTTGCGCAAAGCGCTATATTCGCTCTATGGCGACATATGATCATCCGACAATCCGGATGATCTTGAAATCTGCGGCGGGGGACCCGCTGTGCGTCGCACGAGGACGAGCGCCGACGCATTGCAATCCCGCCGTCGCCTCCGCAACGGTGCGACGAAGCCCGCTTCGCGATCGGGGAGCCGAGAAGGGGGCGGGCATCGCGGATCGGTGCGCGCAGGGGCCGCCCGGAAATCGCTGAACAGCGAAAACGGCACCCGGCATACGGCTGATCGCGGAGGTCTGCACCATGCCCCCATCCCACCCCTCCGCAGTGCGGCGGGAGATCGCCGACGCGTTCCAGAAATACCGGAACGGCATCCGCGAGGCAATCGACAGGTTCCCCGAATGGGTGCAGGCGCTCGCCTTCCTCTTCGTGCTGGTCGTGATGACCTTTGTTTTCCTCGGGGATGTCGCGTTGCGGATCGCCAGAGGAGCTGTCGCCCTACTGCGTCGAGTGGTGCACAAGCCGTCGCTGTCGTTCCTCCGACCGGTTCTGCGCGTTCTCGTCGGTGCCGCCGTGCTGGCCGCTACCGCGCTGGCAGGCTGGCACGGTACGCGGTGGTTCGCCACCCGCGACTGGTGCGATCCGCCGCAGACCCTGCGCGTTCTCAGCGGGGCCGACCTGCAGCTCGCGCTGCAGGCCCAGGCCGACCGGTTCATGGCCGAGCAGCGCAGGAAAGGCTGCGCCGTCGAGGTGACGGTCTATTCGGCGCCGAGTTTCGAAGAGATCGAATCCTCGCTGGAAAAGAACCCGCCATGGCGACCGGATTCGCTCAGCGATCCGCTGATTCTCGGACCGCACCCGGATGTGCTGGTACTGGGGTCGTCTGCGCAGCTGGAGGACCTGGAGCCCGGGTCGTCGGAAGTGACCCTGAGCTCGGAGGGGCCGCTGGCCGTGTCACGGATCGGCTTGGCCGTTCCGGCCCCCTACGCGGAGCGGATCAAGTCGGATTCTCGGAAGCACCGCCTCACCGACCTGGTGAAGGCGGCCAATGCCGTCGGCTTGACCGTCGCGCGGCCCGATCCGGAGCGGTCGGAGGGAGCCCTGCTGGCGACGCAGGCGCTGTACCGGCAGAGCGATCCCCGCGCTCAGGAAGCGGCGGTCACGCCTCCGCCGATCTGACTTTGGACAGCGCGCCGGCCGCCCTGTGCGCCGCCGGTGACGGCGCCACCCCCATCGCGCTGGTCGTGCCGCAGTATGTCGTCGCCGCTTACAACGCGGGACAGCTCGGTGCGGCAGGCTGCCGCAGACCTTCCAAGGGCAACGCCTATGAGCTGATTTCGGCATCGGACGTTCCGGCGCTGGACCATCCGTTGCTGCGTGTGCACTGGCGGGGGCAGAGCAACCGGAAACGAGACACCGCGATCGACCGGTTCCGGGATTGGCTGCGCGACAACCTCCCGCAGAACGGGTTCGAGGAAGCGGGGGACAGGTCTCTGCCGGGACCTCGGGCGGCCGACTTCGACAGCACCCTGGACTCCTACTTCGGGTACCGCAAGCGGGTCAGCGTCGTCTTCCTCCTGGACACCTCCAACTCCATGGGGAAGCAGCACGTGAGGAACGGGACCAGCCTGGACCGCGGGCGCAGGCTCATCAGGGAGGCACTGGACCGGCTCGGTGACAGGGACATGGTGGGGCTGTGGTCGTTCCCGGGGGACGGCGCCCAGGCCAGGGAAGTGCAACAACTGAGCCCGGTGCGGGAGGATCAGCTCAGGGCGGTGCAGGACAAGCTGGCCGGGCTCAATCGCGCACGGGGGTCGTCGCCCGTGTTCGCGGGCACCGTCTTGGCCGCGCAGCAGACGGCCCCTGTCCAGGACGCCGTCATCGTGGTCGTGACCGATGGCGACGACTGGCTGCCGAGCGGAAGCCGCTACGCCGACCGGACGGCCGAGGACGTGAAACAGGCGACCAAGGGTGGGGCAGGCCTGCGGATCCTCGCGGTGGGGGTGGAGCAGTGCGCCGAGGCCGATCTGCAGCCGCTGCGGGACCGGTGTGTCGACGCGGCGAACGACTCCGATGACCAGATCGTCGGCAGGCTGCTGCGCTCGCTGAGAATCGAAGGTGCTCAGAGATGACGACCGAACGGATCGGTATCTCCCGCCGGAAGGCGATGCTCGTCGGCGTTGTGGGCGCGGCCGCCGGCATCGGCGGCTTCCTCGCCAACGAGCGGCGCACTTATGGCGACGGCGGCAGTTCGGGGAAGAACATCGAGCTGCTCATGGGGGAGGAGATCAGCCAGGGCGAGCGGCGGCGCGAGATCGTCCGCCGGTGGAACACGAACAACTCCGATAAGCGGGTCTTGCTGACCGAGATGCCGGGCGCCACGGACAACGTCCGCGCCGAGGTCGTGGCGTTGGCCTCGACGCGGAGCCGGGCGTTCGACGTGGTCGCCGTAGACGTCGCCTGGACCGCCGAGGTGGCGGCGTCGAACTACTTCGACCCCTTCCCGGAAAACGATCTGGAAGATCCCCACGGGTTCTTTCCCGGGGTTCTGAAGGGCGGGCAGTACAGGGGCGAGCAGTACACTGTCCCGTTCGCCGCGGACGCCGCCCTGCTGTTCTACCGTAAGGATCTGGTGGGAGACGACCCGCTCCCGCAGACTTTCATGGAGGCCGTCGCACGCGGCGCGGAGTACAAAAGGGACTTGGGGGTTGACGGCGGCGTCGGCTTCGTCGGGCAGTTCGCCGACTACGAAGGGCTCACCGTCAACATCCTCGAGGCGATCTGGTCGAACGGCGGTGACCCGCTCGAGATCGACGGCAACGCGGAGAACGCGATCCGCAACATCGTGCACTCCGTGCGGAACTCCTCCATCCTCCGGGACACCGACGAGCAACGGAGCATCAAGGCGTTCCGGGAGGGGAGGGCCGTGTTCATGCGCAACTGGCCCTACGCCTACCACCAACTGTTCGGCGATCGCGCTCTCAGGGACAGGATGGCGTTCGTCGCACTGCCATGGCCCAGTGTTCTCGGCGGCCACTATCTAGGCGTGGTCCGGTACTCCGATAAGAAAGAGGCTGCCAAGGAATTCATCAACAATATGGCGCGCTCCGATCAGCAGGACGAGCTTTTCACCTGCGCCGGGTATCCTCCGGTACGCACGTCGTCCTACGACAAGAGGGCCTGCCCGGACGAAGGAGGGAACAGCGAGGACGCGCCCCCGCCCCCGCCGGATCTCGGCGGCTTTGCTGCGGCGGTGAAGGACGCCATGCGCCATGCGCGCCTACGGCCGCAGAAGACGTGGTATTCGCAATACAGCCGCACTCTCCGGCGCCATGTCTTCCGCGCGCTGTCCAGCGACGTGGACCTCGACTTCGCGGCGCTGCGCCGAGAACTGCGAGGCTTGTCCGGGTAGCGGGAAGGCCGCGCGCCGCAGATCATCGCGGACGCGAACGGGCGGCCCTCCCGCGCGCGAGGGCCGCCCGTTCGCGTTCGTCGCCTGCTACTTGAGGGTCACGGTGCCGGTGACGTCGGCGGCGAGGCGGAGCTGGTCGCCGTCGCGCAGGGGGGCCTCCACGCCGCGCGGCAGGCGCTCGCCGTTGACGAAGGTGCCGTTGGTGGAGCCCTCGTCGCGCACCCAGGCGGTGCCCGACGGGTCCAGCCACACCGTCGAGTGGCGCCGCGACACGTTGTCGAACTGGGTGAAGGTGGAGGCGACGGGGGACTGGCCCGCGTCGCGTCCCAGCACCAGGTGCTGGCCCACCGACACCTTGATCTCGCCGCTGGGGAACTGGACGCGCAGCACCGGCGCGCCCTGCCCCTGCCCCTGCCCCTGCCCCTGGGACGGCAGCGGCCGCAGGCACGAGTCACACTGCGCCGCGCCCGGGTTGGTCAGCACCGCCTCGCAGTAGGGGCACATGAGCGCAGTGGAGTCCGGGCGGGCCTGGGCCTGCTGATGCTCGGGCGGCAGCAGCGTCGCCTCGCGGCCGTACGTCGGCGGCATCGGGGCGCGCGGGTCCGGCTGGTGCGACGGCGGGGCGTACTGGTGCTCCGCCGGGGCGTGCGGCTGCGGGGCCGGGCCGTGCCCGGTCGGCGCCTGCGGCTGGGGCGCCCCCCACTGGTGCTCAGGCATCTGCGGCGTGGGCTGCCCCCAGGCGTTGTCGGGCACCTGCTGGCCGCCGCTCAGGCCGCCCTGGTGGCCGCCCGGCGGCTGGTGCTGGGGCGTGTGCGGCTGGGACGGCGCGGGCGGCTGCGCGGGCTGGTTCCACGGCTCCGGACGCTGCTGGGCCCACGGGTCCTGCGGGGCGGCCGGGGACTGGGGCTGCGGCGTCGACTGGTAGGGCGACGGCGCCTGGTGCTGCGGCTGGCCGCCCGACGGCTGGTACCGGCTCGGGTCGTACTGCCCCGGGTCGTACTGGCCGGGATCCGGCTGCTGGTACGGCGGGACCTGGTGCTGGGGCTGCCCGGGGCCCTGCGGCTCGTACGGCTGCTGGTGCGGGTACTGCGGGGCGCCCTGCTGGGGCGGCGGGTACCCGGCACCGGGGCGACGAGCACCGCCGCTGCGGGCCAGGTTGGCACCGCAGCTCATGCAGACGAGATCACCCTGCTGGTAGGGCTCGTCACAGACAGGACAGTTCAAGGTCGCCATGACACTTCCCCCGCACGTACGCCGGCACGTTCGAGCCTCGTTGTGAGGTGCTCCATGTCACCCCTCCGCGGGATCCCGATGTAGAACACCCGCCTTCCCTCCGGCCCCTCGTCCACCGACACCTGGACTCGGGGCGCTGCCTCGCGACCGGTCTGCTGGGAGCCGTCGGCCAGAGCTCCGTACCGCTCGTGCCCCAGCGGGGACAGCGGGACGATGCGCTGGTTGGACGACCCCCTCCAGAGTAGAGAGCCGTCCGGGGAGTGTCGCCCCCCCGGATTGAGCCGGTCGACGTACGGTCCGGTGATGACCGCGTCGCACAACCCAAGGATCTCGCTCGTCCGCGCCGAACGCAAAAGCCGAGAGTAGACATATCCGCTGTAGACGAGTATGTCCACCGGAATCGTCTCATGTTCGGAACCGTCCTGCCACGCGCGGATGCCCCGGAGCAGTGCGGCCAGCGCCTCCGGCTGCTGGAACGGCTCGCCACCGGAGACGGTGACGCCGTCCAGCGGCCGCGGCAGCGACCGCAGCCAGCCCAGCACGGCCGCGACCGGCACGGCCTTGCCCGGGTCGGCCTCCCACGTGTCCCGCGACAGGCAGCCCGGGCAGTGCAGCGTGCACCCCTGCGTCCAGATGCCCGCCCGCACGCCCGGCCCGAGCGTGGTGACAGGATAGTGCGCCTTGGCCAGCAGCAGCGTCTGCTCGCTCGCGGACGGCTCGTCCGCGGACGGACCGGTCACTGCAGGTCCAGGTGGACGATGCTGCCCTCGCGGCGGATGCCGGTCACGGTGATCCGCTCGTCGGGGGTGAGGTCCCGGTCGAACAGGGCGCGGGCCAGCGGATTGACGAAGAACGACTCCAGCTTCATGCCGATGCCGCGGCCGCCGTGGTCCAGGTCGCCGGTGCACCACTCGCGCAGCGTCTCCAGCACGTCGCCCTTGACCGCCAGCACCAGCCGGTGCTCCTCGGTGACGCGGCGGCAGATGTTGGCGAACTGCAGGTCGAAGATCTTGTCGGCGGCCTCCGAGCCGATGAAGTCGAACACCACGATGTTGTCGCCGAACCGGTTGAGCAGCTCGGGCCGGTTCAGCACCTCGGTGAAGTGCTCGGCGACGGCGGCCTTGATGCGCCGCTCCACCTCGTCGTAGGACATGCCGGGTGTGATGTTGCGCACGCGGACCGGCGCGCCGTCCGGACCGACCTCCGAACCGCGCACGAACATGCCCAGGTTCGAGGTGAAGATGAGGATCGACTCGGAGAAGTGGACGGTGTTGCCGCGCCCGTCGGTCAGCCGGCCGTCCTCCAGGATCTGCAGGAACTTGTCCAGGATCCGCGGGTGCGCCTTCTCGATCTCGTCGAACAGGATGACCCGGAACGGGTCCTCGCGCACCGCGTTGGTCAGCTCCCCGCCCGCCTCGTGGCCGACGTACCCGGGCGGCGAGCCGATCAGCCGGTCGCCCGAGCCCTCCCCGGAGAACTCGCTCATGTCGAAGCGCAGGTAGGCCGACTCGTCCCCGAACACCAGCTCGGTGATGGCCTTGGCCAGCTCGGTCTTGCCGGTGCCGGTGGGACCGGCGAAGAACAGCACCCCGCGCGGGCGGCTGCCCGACCGGGTGGCCTGCGCGCCCGACAGGCCCAGCACGGCCCGCTTGAGGATGTCCAGCGTCTTGGTGACGGCCTGCGGCTGCCCGATCACCCGCTCGGGGACGCGGCGCTCGCCCTCCAGCACCCGGCGGCGCAGATGGCCGCGGTTCCACGGGTTGTCCAGCACGCCCAGCTTGTAGGTGCGCACCGCGTCGGGCAGGTCGGCCAGCTGGACGTTGCGCTCCTTGGCCAGCCGGGTCACCTCGATCATCGACTGCAGGGTCAGCCCGTCGGCCTGCTCGGCGAACGCGTCGCACGCCTCGGCCGCGGCCTGGTCGGCGTCCACATCGCTGATCCCGAACGCGCGGGCCAGCAGCCGCGCCGTCTCCTGCCGGTCGCCCAGGTGCGGCCGCGGAATGGTGATCTCGCGGATGTTGTCGTTGTCGGCGGTCAGCCACGGCGGCAGGTCGCCGGGCCGCTCCACCAGCCAGATGACCGGGTTGTACAGCGGCTTGGGCCGGGGCCCCACCACCCGCACCGGCCGCGCGGTGCGCGACAGCTTGGCGCAGAACCGGAAGAAGTCGCGTTCGGCGGGCTCCAGGTCGGTGGGGCTGCGGGCGATCCGGGACGCCGAGTCGATCAGCACCGCGGCGCGCACGTCGTCCGACGGGCGGGCCACCGCCGCCAGATGCCTGGTCAGCCCCTCCAGCGACGGCTTCTGCTCGCCCTTCAGCTTGCCCAGCAGCCGCTCGGCCGCCTCCGCCGCCGCGTCGCCGACCTCGTCCCCGGTGTCGGGGTGCACCTGCAGGCCGTCCACCGGGTCGTACACCACCAGGCAGGAGTAGCCGCTGGAGTGCAGCGACTCCCACAGCAGGTCGCGCAGCGGCAGCAGCCGGCCCGGCCCGTCGGCCTCCAGCGGCGGGGCCAGGAAGCTGTCGTAGAGATTGCCCGACAGGACGTACTGGGAGTGCACGGACAGGGTCGCGTCCAGCTCGCGGATGAACGGCGGCCAGCCCAGCAGCCGCCCGCCGAGGGTGGGTGAATCAGTGGTCATTCCTCGCTCCGCCCGCGGCCCGCCATGGCCGCGTCCTGGTCGCCGGCGTCCCTGTCATGCACGCCCCATTGTCCCGCGTCCCGCATGCCGGGGGTTCACCCGAGTTCCCGGCGGCGTTCGCGCGGGGCCGCCGCACGGGCCGCGGTGCGCCGCGCCCGGTCGGTGACGGGCAGCTCCTTCACCCCCGGCTCCAACCGCCACGTGACCTCGGAACGCACGCCGGCGTCGGCCAGCCGCGCCCGCGCGGCCTCGAACGCCTCGCACCACTCCCGTTCCCGTTCGACGTCGAGCCTGCGGTCGTCCTCGCTCTCGGCGGGACGGGTGCGGACCATGGCCGCGCGGATCTGCGCCGCGTCGTCCACGCGCATCCGCACGCCGTGGTCGGGCCACGACCCGCGGGTCAGCACGACCTCGCCGCCGTCGGCGGTGAGCGTCTCGAACCCGGCCTGCACCTCGTAGCCCAGGTCCTGGAACGCCGCGGTGATCGAGTCGAGCACGTAGCGCCGCTCGGCCTCGGCCTGCTCGGCGGCCTCGCGTTCGGCGGCGCGCCGCCGCTCCTCCTCCCGCCGCCGCCGCGTGCGGCCGTTGGCCGCCTGCACCCGCAGCCGCACCTCGGTCAGCACCCCCTCGGCCTCCTCCTCGCCGGACGCGCCCGGCAGCAGCGCGGCCGCCTCGGCGACCGCGCGGCGGTCCTCGGCCGAGACGTCCGGCAGCAGGCGGGCCACCACCCGCTCGAGACGCTGCCGGACGGCCTCCGCCTGCGCCGGTCGTGCTTCCTCCTGTGTTGGACGCCCGACGGCGGGGCCCAGTTCGGTGCGCAGCGACGACGCGGCGGACGGGAAGATCTGCTCGCCGATCTCGGCGGCCAGGTGACGCGACAGGCGGGACTCGGCCTCGTCCAGGGCGGTGTCGGCCGCGGCGCACCACGTGTCCAGGTCGGCGATGTCCTGGTCGGCCGGTCGGAGGGGCCGGGGGAGCGCCACGTCGGCGCCGAGACGCTCCGCCGTCTCGGCCAGCGCGGCGATGCGCGCGTTGCGTTCCAGCACCCTGCGCAGCGCGCGCTCGTACGCCTCCACCTCGGCCAGGGCCGCCGCCCGCTCCTCCGCCTTGCCCGCGGCGAGCGCCGCCAGCGCCTCGGCGCCGCGTCCGGCCACGCCCGCGGCCCGGCCCAGCACCCGGTTCATGCCCAGGGTCAGGACCACTGCCGCGTCCAACGCGATGTCGGCCTCGACACCACTGCTCATGATGCTCCTCCAGGGCCGTGCTGCGTCGCCCCCGCAGCCGTGCGCCGGGGGCCGTGGATGTGGGGCGTCACGCCAGCGCCCTCCGCTCGTCCTCCGCGTGCCGCTGCCTCCACCGGTGCAACCGGACGCCCGCGGCCACCGCGTGCGCGGCCGGGCCGGCGATGAGCAGCAGCAACCACAGCAGGCTCGCCATCTGGGTGAGCGCGGACAGGAGCAGGAGAATCAGCGCAAGCGGGACGATCCCGACCAGCAGCACCGCGCCGAGTCCGCGCCCGCTCGTACGGCGCGCCGCGCCCGACATAGCCTGCGACGCCTTCGACAGGCCGCGGCCGCCGGCCCCCAGGACCCGTGACAGCCAGGACCAGGGACCGTAGAGCAGGTAGTCGCGTCCCTGCACGCGAGCGAGCAGAACCTCACAGCCGCATTGCACGAGCCACGCGACCGCGGACAGCACCACAAAGGCAGCGAGCGGCACGCTCGCACCTCGCTGGGACTGATAGATCGACTGCTTACCGGTGTGCTCCCCGCCGAAGAGCGCATCGACGACCCAGCTGCCCAGGAGCCAGAAGGCGAGCAGGGGCAGGGTCCAGCCGACGGCTCGTGCCACGGCGCTGTTGCGTCCGGCCAAACGATGGCGTTCTCGTTCGGCCCACCGCTCGCGCAGCGCCTGGGCCCGCTGCTCGGCCGCTCTGGCGTCACGGGACCGGGCCTCCAGCTCCAGGACGGCCTCGGGGGCGGTACGGGCCACGGCGAGCAGCCGCAGCGGATCGTCCCCCGCACCGTCGGCGAGCCACTCCAGCCACGGCACCGGCTCGGGCAGACCGGCGCGCGCGCGGGCGGCGGCATCGCTCAACGCCTGACGCGTCCGCCCGGGCTGGACGGCCAGGGCCAGCAACGTGAGCAGCACCACGGGCGGGTCGTCGGCAGGGACGGGCGGGCCGGCCACGCGTGTGTCGGACGTTGTCCCCGCATCCGGCAACCGCGCCTGGGCCCCGGCCGGGAGCGCGTTCTGGGTGCGCAGCCACCCCGCCAGGTCGTTCCACGCGGACACGTGCGCGCGCCACTGCTCGTCGACGCGCGCCAGGTCGTGCGCGCCGTCGAAGCCCGCCAGCACGTGCAGCAGCCGGTGCTCCCACAGGTCCCGGCCCAGCAGGCAGGCGGTGCGGTGGTCGGGATGCGTCCCGTCACCGGCCAGCGCCGCAAAACCCGCCAGGTCGGCGGCGGTGACGCGCCGTCCCAGATAGTGCGGCGGCAGCGACGGGTCGAGCCAGCGCACCAGGTGCAGCAGCTTCACGTCGGGCGGCTGCCTGGACGACAACGGCCCGTCGACCAGCTCGATGCGGCTGTCGTCCGGCAGGCCCGACAGCCACTCGCGCAGGACGCGGAACGCCTCCTGCCCGCCGCCGAAGAAGTAGCGCGCGGCCTGGTCCCACCGCTCGACCAGCGCGCGGGCGAACTCGCCGCGGTCGGTGAAACGGCGCCCGGCGAACGGCACGCCCGGCCCGGGTTCGGGGACGGGCCGCGCCGGTTCGGCGACCGGCGGCGACGCCCCGTCCAGCCACTGCGCCACCTGCTCGGCGCCCCACCGCCGCCGCGGGTCGCGGGTGAGCAGCCCCCGGCACAGCAGCCGCAGCCGGGGGTCGGCCACGTCGTCGGCCGTGACCGGACGCGTCGCCAGATGGTCGATCACCGCCGTCTCGCTGAGCCCCGCGAACGGCGGCCGCCCGGTCGCCAGCTCGCGCAGGATCATGCCGAGCGACCACCAGTCCCGCGCCGGGGACACCTGCCCCGACAGCGACTCGGGCGCCGCGTACGCCAGGGTGCGCGACGCCGAGGCGAACACCACGCTCTGCTCGATGACCCGGCTCAGCCCGAAGTCGGTGATCGCGACCCGCACCGGGTCGGTGCCGGTCACCAGCACGTTCTCCGGTTTGAGGTCGCGGTGCACGATGCCCGCCCGGTGCAGCGCGGCCAGCCCGTCGGCGAGCTGGGCGGCCACCTCGGCGACCGCCTCCGGCGGCAGTGGCCCGTCCGCCAGCGCGCGCAGGTTGCCGGCGGGCGCGTACTCGGTGATCTCGTAGTCGCGTCCCTCGGCGTGCCCGGTCTCCAGGACCCGCACCACGTGCGGCGAGTCCAGCTCGGGCAGCTTCGCCCACACGTCGCGGTCGGCGGTGAAGCCGCGGCGGAACAGCTTCACCACGTACTGGACGCCCCGCGCGTCCCGCACCAGCAGCAGGTCGGACTCGGCGCCCTGCACGGGAAGCTCGGCCACCGTCTCGAACCGTTCGGCCAGCACCGCCGGCAGCCGCATCAGCGGATCGCCGGCCGCCGTTCCGTCCCGCCGGGTCTGCGCGGGCCGCGGCCCCGGCACGTACGCGTCGCGCCGTGTGACACCGGGGTCCCGCCGCGTCTCGCGTGGGGGAGCGTCCCCGCCGCCCCCCTGAGGCTCGAAGTCGGCCACCTGAACTGCCCCGTCTATGTCGCGTGACTCCTGGTGAGCCTAACCCGGCTGTTCAGATCTTGTCCTTGATGGCCCGCAGGTGCTCGACGCCCTTGAACCGCACCACCACCGCCTCCATGAAGATGCGCACCAGGACGGCCTCGAAGATCCAGATGACCGGGGCGCACAGCATGATCAGCAGTCCCAGCAGCCAGCCGTTGCGCAGCTGGAAGACCCACACGCCGATGACGAGCACGATCAACGCCGACAGCGTCACCAGCAGCAGCGCCAGCACGTAGCACAGCTTGATGAGCTTGGGCGTCACCAGGTGGTCGAAGTTGGCGTCGAACAGCGCGCCGAACAGGCCCTTGTTCTCGGGGACGCCGCCCATCCCGCCCGGCCGCCCGAACGCCGCCTGCCCCGCGCCGGGGGCGCCCGGTGCGCCGGGCATGGCGCCGTACGCCGGCTGCGGCTGGGGCTGCTGCATGTACGGACCGCCCGGCGGCCCGGGAGGATGCTGGTACTGGCCGGGATCGGAAGGGTTCGTCATCGCCGTCGACTCCTGGATCGTCCACCAAGGCTCCGCCTACAGGAAGACTCTAGGCCGAGCGGGGCGAGTCGCCGAGGCACCGAACCGCCTCTTGTGCGTCTCGTCGCCGTCTCCCCACCGCAACGCGCCCGGCCCCGGCGGAAAATGGTGTGACCGTCTCCGGGGCCGTCCTGGTATGGTCCGGGCGCCAGTTACCCGACCGGACACGGAGTGGACTCATGGGCCGTCTCACCGCGGTCGCCGCAGGAGTGATCGGCACGCTCGTCCCGCTGGTTCTCACCGCCTGCGGCGGAGACTCGGGCGACGGGAAGGCCGACGCGAAGGCGTCGCCCTCCCAGGTCTCCGTGAGCGCCGCCCCCGCGATGCCGGCGTCGTCCGCTTCCGCGCCGTCCGGCGGCGGCACCCGCATCGGCGGCGGCAAGACCGGCGTCACCGTGACCCTTCCCGCGGGCTGGCGGCAGGTCGACCCCACGACGGACTCCTCCCCGGCCGTGCGGACGTCCTTCGGCCTCGACCTCGACATGGGCGACCTTGTCCGGCAGCTGATGGCCGAGCAGATCAAGCAGGGCACCGTCTTCGCCATCGACGGCTCGGTGGCCTCGGGGTACGCCCCCCACCTGACGGCGGGCTGCGACCGCGGCGGCGCGGTGGGCGCGTCGCTGGAGCAGCTCAAGCGCAAGCAGCAGGCCATGGAACCCGGCTCGCGCATCACGGACCTGACCGTCGGCGGCAAGCCCGGTTTCAAGGCCACCTACGACTCCACGAGCAAGTCCGGGCCCGTCAGCGGCATGACGGTCCGCGTCTCGCTGTCCGACGACCGCTTCTGCTACGTCGACATCGAGGCGCGCCAGGGCGCCATGCCGCCGGAGGCCGAGCGCATCGCCGCGTCCTTCACCCTGGCCTGACCCGTTCGAAGCCCGCCCGACGCCGGTCAGGGCCCGCGGCCCCAGCTGTACCGGACCCCATCAAAGGGCGGCTCCGGAGAACGGGCCCCAGGACCCATCGCATGGTGGGAAGGCGGGACGGAGTACAGGCCTGGCCCGTGGATGCCGCCGCGCGTGAGGCACCGGCAACCTCCCTGCGCGCACCAGGCTTCTCCGGGACGCGCTTGGAGCGGGTGCGCCTGGTCGGCGCGGACCTTGCTGGGCCCCCTTCGACGCGGCGGCGTGGAGCGGAGCTGGCCACTGCCGAGCTGTTCCGTGTGGGAGCCGTCGACTGCGATGCCCGCCGAGCCTCCTTCCGCAAGGTCGGCTTTGTTCACGCCGGCTTCGCCGGCGCCGACCTAGAAGACGCCGATCCGAAGGCGCGGACTTGAGCGCGGCCTACTCCGGGTGCGTCCGATCCTCCGGACGTCCCCTTCGCTTGGGGGAGGCACGCTTGTGCGGCTGCCGTCTGGAGACGGCGTCCGGGGTGTGACCGGGCCGGCCGACGCGGACAGACCGGAGCTGCTCAGCCGGGGCCGACCTGGCGACCTGGTCGCGGATTGCAGGCGCGCTCGACGTACCAGGCATTGCTCTGAGCGGCACAGCCACCGCTGACGCTCTGCACGGTGACCCGGAAGGCCGACGTCCCGACGTTGCCGTTTGGCCGGGGGCAGGCCGATCCTGCCGGCCCGGTGGTCAGCGGCTTGTACTGGAGACGGCGACGGCGCTCAGCAGCCCGCGGTCGAAGTCGAGGCGCACTCGTCGGCCGACGGCCCGGAACTCGGCGGCGCGCCCGTCGGATGGGGGCTCGAAGCCCGCGTCTCGTAGGGCGGCCAGGGCCTCGGGCCGGGGGACGGGCGCCAGGCGGGGTGCGGTCGCCACGCGCATCAGACCGGGCCAGCGGACGCCGGTCGGTGGCAGGCGGACCGTGATGCCCACCAGCGTGTCGGCCTCGAAGGTCAGTGAGACGTCACCTGCCGCCACGACGCCGTCCGTCGCGGGAGCGCATGGGACGTCGACCACGGCCAAGGCGTCGATGCGGTGCATGCCCAGCGCCAGTCCGGCCAGTTCGCCCCTTGCCACCAGGCCGACCAGGGCCTGCAGAGTTCGCGGCCACTGCGGGCCGTCTGCCCTTTCGATCGCCTTCCACGGATCAGGCTCGGCGGGCAGAAAACCGGACAGGGAGGTGTCGAACACCGAACGGTCGGCGCCAGGGCGCCAGGCCGCATCGCATTCCTCACACACCCAGAACCGCTCGCCGGTGGCGCGCACCCGGTAGAGGCAGACGCCGCTCTGCCCGCAGTCGGGGCAGACCCCTGGGACGTCCGCCGAGTCCCTGTTCGCCGACTCCATGATCCCCTCGGGCCTACTTGAGTTGTTGGTGGGAAGGCGGTGACCACCTCGTTGCCGTTCCTCGCGACTATACGAATGGACTCCCCCAGGCGGCCGAACCGGTTGCCGGCGGTCGGACAACCCCCTGTCCCGAGTGTGCCATGTGCCGATTTTGGGCCCACGGGCCCTTCACGATCGCCGCTGCCGCTGATCCCCTAAAACAGGCCTGTCGCGTTTTCGTGCTCGGGGGGCGGTTTGCGGGGGATTGCACATGCTGCGTCGGCTCGGCGATAGGGGTGAGGGTTCCCTCTCCTACATCGCGATAGCCCTTCTGGTGGGCGCGATCGCCGCTGCGGTGACGGTGGTGGCGGTCCCCGACTCGGTCACGGCGAACATCAAGGCCGGCGTGTGCGAGATCACCCGCGTTGCGGGCTGCGATCCGGACGGCGGCGGGGACGACCGGGCCAATGCGTCGCCGTCCGCCACGGCGGCCACCACGGCACCGGCGTCGGGGGCGTCGCCCACGCCCTCCACCTCGGGGGGCCTCTCGCCGGAGCAGCAGGAGTACGAGGCGGCTCGGGCCGCCCTGGCCGCCGCCGATCGCGAGTTGAACGGCGCCCAGCGGGAGTGGGACGGCTTCAGCCTGCTGGAGGAGATCGGCAAGCTCGGTCTGGACTTCTTGGCCGGGGACATCGTGAACTGCGTCAAGAAGCCCAACGTCGGCGACTGCCTGTGGGCGCTCGTCGGCGTCGTCCCGTGGGGCAAGATCGGCAAACTGCTGAAGTCGATCCCCAAGGTCATCAAGCTGATCGACCGCTTCCTGGACCTGAAGCGCCGACTGGACAAGGCGCGCAAGGCCCGTCGAGACGCCCGAACCCGGCTGGACAAGGCACTGGAGGCGTGCAAGCGCCAGAACAAGAGGACCGGCAACAGCTTCCTTCCGGGCACGCCGGTGCTGATGGCGGACGGAACCCGAAAACCGATCGAACGCGTCCGGGTCGGCGACATGGTCTGGGCGAGCGACCCCGTGACCGGCCGCAGCGGGCCGCGGCGGGTCGCCGCCCGCATCGTCGGCGACGGGCCGAAGGATCTCGTGGACCTCACCGTCGACCTCGACGGGAGCCTGGGCGGCCCGACCGCCCGCGTCACCGCGACGGCCAACCACCCGTTCTGGGTGACCGGCGTCGACGACTACATCGACGCGGACCACCTGGCCTTCGGCGACGTGCTCGGCACGGCCGGGGGCGGCCGGGCGACGGTCGTCGACTCCTCGCACCGCCGTCGTCACGCGACGGTCTACAACCTCACCGTCGAGGACCTGCACACCTACTTCGTCGGGCTCGGCGGGACGGACGTGCTCGTGCACAACGACCCGACGCCGGGACCGAACGACGCGTGCTCCACGGGCGGGACGCAGCCCGAGGACATGAAGGGGCTGCGGCCGCACGAGATCGATACGATGAACCGGCTGAGGAAGCTCTTCCCGGAGGAGGACTTCAAGCCGACGAACGTCGGCGACGCCGACTACATCGGGAAGAGCGGGAAATTCGATGCGATGGGGCACCCCAACGCATCGAAGTACTGGAGCCGGCAGCGGAACGGCTTCCTCGCCCAGATCGAGCGGCATGCGCAGAAGAGCGATTACGCGGTCGTCGACCTCACGGGCTTCCAGAACGCGCACATCCAGGAGGTCATGAACTACATCAAGACGCTGAGCCCCGAACTGCAGCGCAAGATCATCGTGATCAACGACACTCAGATCCTGAACTGACCTCCCATGAGCGCTACGACGACGATCGAGTACGGCGACCGCTGGTTCTGGTCGTACGACCTGGCCCGCTCGGTGCTGCTGGCCGAGGTCATCATGACGGTCCGCGGCACGGCCGGGGCGGAACCCGACCCCTGGACCGACGAGGTACTCGACGAGCTGACGGCCTGCGCGGAGGTCAGCGACTTCGCGCTCTCCATCGACCCGGCCTGGGGGCAGCAGCGGCTCGGCACGTTCACCGGATGGCTGGAACAGGCGAATCGCAGCCTGGGAACGCGTGCGGCGGTGGAGCCGAAAGAGGCCGCACACTGGCCGCTCGAAGACTTCGAATGGAGGGGAACGGACGCCGTCCCGACCGCGTCCGTGATCTCACTGGGGACAGCGGTGATCCAGTTGATCCGGGGCACCCTTCCCGCGGAACCTCCGGGCAAGGTCTGGTGCTACGGTTTCGCGCCCGAGCCCACTCTTCTCCCTCATGGGACCACCTGAGGTGAGGCGTACGGAGGCCGCGGGGCCGCATGATGAGTCGACCGATGGAAACCTTGCGGCGATCGCGGCACTCCAGGTGAGAGGGTGGCGGTTGGACCGCGCATGGTCCTCGACCTGATCCGCGACAGGCGGACCCGGCTCCGAACCACAACACCGGGTCGGCCACAACATTGCGTCCTCAGCTCCGAGGGCACGGGCATGAGCCGCGACGAGGCTATGAAGGGACTCCGGCGGTATCTCGGTCAGCCGCACGCCGACCAAAGGAGCTTTCGGTTCTTCGGGGACGGCTGGGAGATCAACTGTGCTCCGTCTCCCGAGCAGGGCGGGCAGATGTGGTGCACGTGACCGTCCTGAGCCGCGTCGCAGATTGGCGAGGATGATGAGGCCATGTCACGGCATGCTTTCGTGCTCGTCGGTGGACCGGATGTCGCCTTGGATGACCTGGCGGCATTCGGCGAGCGGGTTCTGGGAGGGACCTTCGTCCAGGACGGTGACGGAACGCTCGTGTTGGTGATGCGCGGTGGTGCCGTGGCGGTGAACCTGAACCGGCACATGATCACAGATGACCCCGAGGACGACGACGACTTCCCGTCCTTCGAGGCGCATCCCTACTGGTTCAGGGTCCGCGACCTGGACAAGAACCACGGTCGCCAGATGGAGATCGCACGGGACATCTTCTTCGCCGTCGTGGACGAGGCGCGGTGGCGGGTGTTCGTAAGCGATGATCTTCAGATGGTCGAAGCCGCCTACACGCCCGAGGACGGCCTCATCGACTACGCCTGATGACCCGCTGTGCCGGAAGAGCCGGTTCGGCGCCGGGCGGATGCGTCGCCGTCGGCCGCGGCCTCCACCCCGGAGGGGCGGGAGCAAGGGGCTGCCCCGAGCGCCCTGGCCGTCGTCGGGCGCGAACTCCCAGCGGGGTGGGACGTCCATGACCTGGCGGAGGAGAGGCAGGCTCGGCTTGGACTTCCCGGCCGGGGGCGTCAGCCGCTGCGTCCGGGGCATGGGAACCTTGAACCGATCTCCCATGAGCGCTACGACGACGATCGAGTACGGCGACCGCTCATTCTGGTCGTACGATCTGGCCCGCTCGGTCCTGCTGGCCGAGGTCATCATGGCGGCCCGCGGCACGACCGGGCCGGAACCCGACCGCTGGGCGGACGGAGTACTCGACGATCTGGCGGCCTGTGCGCAGATCAGTGATTTCGCGCTCGCCATCGACCCGGCATGGGGGCGGCAGCGGCTCCGTACGTTCACGGGATGGCTGGAACAGGCGAACCGCAGCCTTGGAACGCGTGCGGCGGTGGGGCCGGAAGAAGCCGCGCACTGGCCGCTCGAACATTTCGAATGGAGGGGAGCGGACGCCGTCCCGACCGCGTCCGTGATTTCACTGGGGTCGGCGGTGATTCGGTTGATCCGGGGAACCCTTCTTGCGGAGCCTCCAGGCAAGGTCTGGTGCTACGGTCTCGCGTCCGAACCCGCTCTTCTCCCTCGTTGAACCCCCTTGGATGAAGCGCATGGGGGCCGTCCGCGCGGACCTTCGCGGGTGCGCCTGTGGACCCCGCGAACGTCCCATCGCGCTCGGGGAGGCATGCCGGTCCGGCTGCCGTCTGGAGGGGGTGTCCGGGGTCGTGACCGGACCGGCCTACGTCGGTGCCGACATGACCGACCTGCTCGACGGGGCCGACCTGGCGGTGTGGCCGGGGGATGTGGGCGCGCCCGATGTCGAGGCGGCCTCGCTCTGAGCGGTAGAGCCTCCGCTGGCATCCTGCACGGTGGCTGGAAGACCGGCGTCCTTTGACGATGCCGTCGGGGCGGCGGCGGGGCGACCCCACCGGTCCGGTGGTCAGCTGCGTGCGACGGAGGCGGAGACGGCGCTCAGCAGATCCTGGTCGAATTCGAGGCGTATCCGTCGTCCGACGGCCTGGAATTCGGCGGTGCGGTCGTCGGGCGAGGTGTCGGGCAGGGGCTTGACGTTCACGTCTTGCAGGGCTTTCAGGGCTTCGGACCGGGGGGCGGGCGTCAAGCGGGGAGAGGATGACAGGGACATCAGTCCGGGCCAGCGGATGCCGGTCAGCGGCAGGCGGACCGCGATTCCCACCAGCCTGTCGGCCTCGAAGGTCAGCGAAACGTCACCTGCCGTCACGACCCGGTCGGACGCCGGGGCGTGCGGGGCGTCGACCACGGTCAAGGCGTCCGTGCGGTGCATGCCCAGCCACAGCCCGGACAGTTCGCCGTTCGCCGCCAGGTCGATCAGGGCCTGCTGGGGGTGGACCTGCCGCGGGCCGTCCGCCCTTTCGATCGCCTTCCACGGGTTGGGCTCGTCGGGCAGCAAGGCGGACAGGTCGGTGTCGAACTTCGAGCGGTCGGCGCCAGGGCGCCAGGCCGCATCGCATTCCTCGCACACCCAGAACCGCTCGCCGGTGGCGCGCACCCGGTAGAGGCGGACGCCGCTCTGCCCGCAGTCGGGGCAGAGCCCTGGGACGTCCGCCGAGTCCCTGTTCGCCGACTCCATGATCCCCTCGGGCGTACTAAAGGTGTTTGGTCTGCTGCGGGAAGGCGGTGATCACCTCGTTGCCGTTCTCCACAACTATACGGATGTACTTCTCTCCCTGCGTTCCCACGGTCCGGCCCATGGGGATGATGTACACCTGCCTGTTGCCCCGCCGGATCGGGTCGACGGTGTGCCGCTTGGCCCATGCCTCGTCGACGTACTCGAGCGGGCTTTTGTCGGACTTGAAGACCGAGTGCACCGCCTTTTGGTAGTTCTCCCGCCCGTGTTCGAGCACGTGAAGGATCCGGTGTCCGTCCTTTGAGCCCTCGCCGTAAACCAGGCCGTTGGGCGACCGGTACCGGTTGCCGGGGCCGGGCAGCTTGCTGAGGGCGAAGCACGCGGGTGCCTCATTGTGCACCAGCACCGCCGAGCCGCCGGTTCGGACGTAGAACGTGTGCAGGTTCCCGACTGTGATGTCGTACACCCGCGGGTGGCCGTGGACGCGCGCGGTGCGCAGCACCCGAAGCTTCTCACCGCCCGGAGTGCGCAGTGTGGACGCGCTGGTCAGTTCGTCCGCGCGCACCCAGCGGGACGCGGAGGCGTCCCAGAACCGGTGGTGCTCGGTCGCGGTGAGGGCGCCCGTCCGCTGCCCGCGGTCGCCGTCGACGTCGACCGTGACTCGCACGAGGTGCTCGTAGTTGTGGCCGCTGAAGGCGGCGGTGACCGTCTCGGCGCGGAGGCGGCCGGTCGCCGGATCACCCGCCAGGACCCGGTCGCCGGGTCTCAGCCGTTCTATGGCGCGGACCGTTCCGTCCGCGGTGAGGACGCCCGTGCCGGCGACGAAGCTGTTCTGCGTGCAGGCCTTGGCCAGCGCGGTTCGGATGCGGCTGTCGAGAAGGTCGTCGAGATGGCTGCGGGCGGCGGTGCGGGCGCTGCGGGCCCGGTCAAGGGCCCTCCTGACGCCGATGAATCGGTCGATCAGCCGGGCGATCTTCGGTATCGACCGCAGGACCTTGCCGAGTTTGCTCAACGGGACGATGCTGACGAGCGCCCACAGGCAGTCGGTGATGTTGGGGTCGCGGACGCAGTTGATGATGTCCCCGGCCAGGAAGTCCAGGCCGAGTTTGCCGATTTCTGTCAGCAGGTCGAAGGCGTCCCAGTCGCTTTGGGCGTTCCGCAGGTCCTGCTCGGCCCGGGCGAGGGCGTCCTGGGCGGCCTGCAGTTCTTGGTCGACCGGCTCGTCAGTGCCGGTGGGACCGGGCGTGCTGCTGGGAGTGCCGCTGGGCCGGGGTGTCGTCGTACCGCCCCCTGGGGTCGACGTCGGTTGTCCGTCGGCCGCCGTGGACTTCGGGTCGCAACGCTCACCCACGACGCGGCACACCCCGGCCTTGATGTTGGCCACCACCGTGTCGGGGAGCGCCACCGCCGTCGCCGCGGCCACGATCGAGGCGATCAGGAGGGTGACGGCGATGTATGACAGTGGGCCCTCGCCTTTGTCACGAGGTCGTCGAACCCATTGCCGCATTACACCTCCTTGGTGCCCCCTTCACCTGGTGTTTAGGCAAGAGCTCGATTCAAGCATTGATCGCGTGGGACGGCACGGGCCCCTGGACCCAAAACCGGTTCTAACCTCGACGAGTGCTCCCGGTCACCACACCCGCGGCCCGCAACCAGGCCATCGGGTCGGCCAGAGCCTGGAAGGTTCGCGGCCGCCGCG
The DNA here is from genome assembly GCF_039539665.1 of Actinomadura keratinilytica. NCBI lineage: Bacteria > Bacillati > Actinomycetota > Actinomycetes > Streptosporangiales > Thermomonosporaceae > Actinomadura > Actinomadura keratinilytica. The sequence continues at coordinate 5,375 of NZ_BAABDO010000065.1, read as the reverse complement.
GGCCGTCCGCTTTTTCGACCACCTCGGTGTGCTGCTGGGACGATGCCGCGGCGACGTAATCGAGCACGCTCTTGAACACTGAGTGCACAAGCTTGGCCACTGGCGACCGATACCGGTTGTCGTGACTGGGCACTCCTGTCCGGAATGTGTCATGTGCTGATTTTGGGGCCACGGGCCCTACGCGATCGCCGCTACCGTTGATCGACTGCAAACGAGATCCGTTGCGGTTTCGTGTTCGGGGTACGGCTCGCGGGGATCTGCGCATGCTGCGTCGGCTCGGCGATACAGGTGAGGGTTCGCTCTCCTACATCGCGGTCGCCCTTCTGGTGGGGGCGATCGCGGCCGCGGTGACGGTGGTGGCGATCCCTGATTCGGTCGTGGCGAACATCAAGGCCGGTGTGTGCGAGATCACCCGTGTTGCGGGCTGCGATCCGGACGGCGGCGGCAACAACAACGACCGGGCCGGTGCGTCGCCGTCCACTACGGCGGCCGCCACGGCGTCTGCCACGGCGTCAGCGTCGGGGGCGTCGCCCACGCCCACCGCCTCGGGGGGCCTTTCGCCGGAGGAGCAGGAGTACGAGGCGGCCCGAAGCGCCCTGGCCGCCGCCGAGCAAGAACTGAACGCTGCCCAGCGGGAGTGAGACGGCTTCGACCTGCTGACAGAGAACGGCAAGCTCGGTCTGGACTTCCTGGCCGGGGACATCATCAACTGCGTCCGCGCCCCCAACATCGGCGACTGCCTGTGGGCGCTCGTCGGCGTCGTCCCGTGGGGCAAGATCGGCAAGCTGCTGAAGTCGATCCCCAAGGTCATCAAGCTGGTCGACCGCTTCCTGGAGCTGAAACGCCGGCTGGACAAGGCGCGCGACGCCCGCCGGAAGGCCCGGGGGCGGCTGGACGAGGCCGAGGAGGCGTGCGAGCGCATGCTGCGCGACCGTCCGGGCAACAGCTTCGCGCCGGGCACCCAAGTGCTGATGGCCGACGGGACACGCAAACCCATCGAGAAAATCAGGGTCGGCGACCGGGTGTGGGCCGCCGATCCGCGCACCGGACGCAACGGGCTGCGCCGCGTCACCGACCGGATCGTCGGCTCCGGGACCAAGCAGCTGGTCGACCTCACCATCGACCGCGACGGCGTGCTGGGCGGCGCGACGGCCCGGCTGACCGCGACGGCGAACCACCGCTTCTGGAGCGCGGGCAACCGCGACTGGCTCGACGCCCGAGAGCTCGCCTTCGGCGACCTGCTGACCATGCCGGACGGCAGCCGGGCGATGGTGGTGGACGCGCGTCGCTACCGGCGGACCCTGCGCGTCTACAACCTGACCGTGGACGACATCCACACCTACTACGTCGCCGCGGGCGGCGCCGACCTCCTCACGCACAACTGCCGCGACCTGGACCGGCATGAGCAACCGCCGACGCCCACCCCCGACCCGCTGCGCCTCGGGCACACCCTGAGCGACCACGTCAACGCCACCGACCAGCTGCTGGCGCACGCCCAGGACCCCAAGAACAAGTCCAAAATGGCGAGCCGGTGGGTCGACCGCCAGACCGTCGAACAGGTCATCGACTACGCGCTGGCCGATCCCGGCAACCAGCGGAAGATTCAGACCTGGCTGCGGCAAGGCGCCGGCGGCGACCCGCGGCTGCCCCTGAGCGGGCAGTTCGGGCCGCGGGGCAGTGCGTCGCTCGGTGTGGTCGTGTTCTACGACGGGCGTAAGGTGGCTGCCAGCAACAAGTACACGATCGTCCTGCAGCGCGCGCCCGGGCACAAACTCGGCTACTACATCTACACGGCCTATCCCGAGCCGTGACCCGTATCGGGCGCGGTTCGTAGATGACGAGCGAGGGGCGAAGACGTGGAGGACAGGTCCGACGACTTCGGGGTGACCCGCCTCGCGGCGGGGTGGTTCGTCCAATGCTGGTGGGCCCACTACGCCTCGGCGGACGAACTGCTGCAGGACGTCGCGCGGGTCGCGCCGCCCGAGGTCCTGCAGCAGCACATCCGCGACGCGTCGTCGCTGGTGGCATCGCCGCTCACGGGTGAGCAGCTGGCGGCGCTGTGGACGTCGGCCGCCAGCGGGTACCACGCGCCGTCGGTCGACGGCCTGGACGGGCGGCAGTGGTTCGCCCGGATGGTCGAGGTCTTCGCGCCCGCCGTGCCGGACGCGGCGGCGTTCGACGCCGAGGCGGCCCGGGACCTGCGGCCCGAGGTGGTGGCGGGCGTGGTCGCCATCGTCCGCACGTTGTCGGTGAGCCGGGATTTCGGGGACGTCCTCCTCGGTGAACGGTTCCTGCGCGGGGCGCTCGTCGAGCTGGCGGAGGGCGGCTTCCCCGAACTGGCGTTGCGGTTCTACCTCCGCCTCGCCATCGTGCATCTCAGCCCCGTGTCGCATTCGCTGTACGAGGACATCAAGCGCGTGGGCGCCGCGTTCGGCTACGGTCCGTTCATCATCGAACGCCTCGAAAGGGTCATCGAGATCGGCGCCGAGTGAAGCGCCGGGTCAGGTGCCGATGGTGTGGACCTTGTCGGCGGGCGGGGCCTGGACGCTGACCGGTTCGCCCCACTGCCGGTAGCGGATGTCCTGCGTCGAGCCGAGGCCGCGGTCGGTTGTGACGTCGACCCGGAAGCGGCGCGGCAGGCCCTTGTCGTCCACCCACAGCGTCCAGGGCACCTCGTCGCCGCCGAGCTGGGCGACGGCCTTGAAGGCGGTGTCGGTCTTGGCGAGCTCGGCGGTCGGCGTGCGGCCCGAGTAGCGGCGGGTGGGCACCCCGTCCACGGTCTCGGTCGCGGCGGCCTTGTCGAACCGTCCGGCGCGCACCAGCTGCAGGCCGCTGTCGACGGAGATCTGCGCCAGGCCGGTGTCGACCGAGTCGAGGATCCCGGTGAGGATCTTGGAGAACGGCGCCAGTTCGGGGTTGCGCAGGTCCTGCCGGGACAGCCGCACCCACGGCTTGCCCGGCGCCTGCTCCTCGCCGTCGACGCGGGTGTAGACGGTGCCGCCCGCCACCACGGCCTCGGTGGTGGAGTCCTGGTCGACGATGGTCATCTGGGCCTGCGGCGGCTCGGCGCCGATCCGCACCTGCGCGCTGATCTTCTCCTGCTGCCGCGCGCCGCCGTTCTCGGTGCCGCTGGAGACCACGTCGGCGCGGACCGTCCCGGCCGTGCGCACCTGGCGGGCGATGGTGTCGATGAGCGGGCCCGGCTGATCGGGCAGGGTGACCTGGCGCAGTGAGGCGGCCGGGACCGGGGCGGGCAGCGCCGCCTGGCTCGCCTTGGAGGCGCCGTCGCCCTTCGGCTTCTCGTCGTCCGAGCACGCCGCCGCCATGCCGACGACGGCACCGACTGCAAGGGCGGTCGCGAGGAGCCTCATGGTGAGAAGACTATGAGCTGGTGTCGCCTTACGGCACGTTCAACCGATTCTTTGGGGCCCGATTTGGGCCCTCGGACCCGTGCGCCGTGCCGAGTGCGGCGTCCGGACGCCGCCGCGCCGCGGCGGAGCGCCCGGCCGGAGCGCCGCCGCCGACCCGGCGGCGGGCGTCTGTGTGACCGCCGGCACATGGGCGCCGCCGGTCCGCGGAAATCGCTTGAAATGTCAATGACTGTGGTGAAGGCGGAGATGAAGTGGCAATTCATCGCGGTGGCCGGGCATTGCACCGTGTCGATCTCCCGGCGGGCGGCGGGCGGGGAGGGTGAACGTGCCTCCCGGCGGTACGGGTGCGCGCTGGTCGGAGTCGAAGGCTTCTGCGCAGGAAGGCGGAGTCGGCGGTGCGCCCCGTCGTATGCCTGCGGGGCTCTTCCGCGTTGCCGGTGCCCCCGGCGGTAAGACCGTCGTTACGAAAGTTCGCTTTAGCGTTACATACTTACGCTTGAGATCGTCTTCAGTTGACCGCTAACGTCGTCTGCGTTTTGCCGAAGGGAGGGTCCGCATCCGTGGCTTGACGGGGGCATGGGGGACAGGTGTCCGCGCGCAGGATCCGGCGGGGCCGACGAGGCCCGGCCGCGACCGGCGTCCGGCGGCGCACCGCTCCCGGTGTGCGCGGCGACGCGGGCGAACGACGATTGCCTCTAGCGTCGGGCAGGATTGTTGTCAAGGACCCTTGGGTCCCATGTCGGGACCGATCGGCGACATCGGGGTGGAAGGTCTGGACGTGATCTCCAGAGGCGATCCCAGGAGATCCTGACACGGAGCCCCGGCATGCTCGATCCTCACCGCGAACCCGATCAGCGCGGCGCGCATCTTACAGCGGTGGACCGATGCCGCCGGCGGCGCCCCCATCGCGGAGAAAGCGCCTTGAGTTGTTATCAACCGGCTGGTTACCGTCAACGGGATCCGCATAACAGAAGCCACGGTCAGCCGTCAATACGACGTCGGGTGGACGGAGGAGCGACGCAGTGAGGCTCGTGAACCATCTGGGGTCGCCATGACAGCGGTCGTGCTGCTCGGGGACGTGCCGAGCACCCAGGTCATCCAGGGCGTCAGCGCCGCTCGCCTGCCCGTGGCCGACACGCCCGAGGGCCTGCTGGCCTTCGTCGACCAGGTGACGCATCTGCTGAGCCGCAGCGGCGCCGTCGTGGCCGTCTACCCGGCCGCCGAACAGCCCGCGATCGGCCGGATCCTGCGGATGGCGCGCGGGCTGCTGCGGACCGACCGCATCGCGGGCGTGCCGCTGGAGCTGCCCCCGCTGGCCCTGTCCCTGATCGCCGACCAGCTCGCCTTCGTCGCGCGCTACGTCAGCCCCGGCATCGTGGCGAGCATCGCCACGCCGCTGACCCAGCGCATCGTCGCCGGCGCGTGGGTGAACAGCGTGACCAAGTTGGAACGGGTCAAGACGGGGATCGGCAAGCACGTCACCTCTTACTTGCCCGGCAGCGGGTTCATGGTGACCGCCGCGCCGACCCCGGGAGTGCACCGGGTCACCTCGTCCAAGCCGGTCTCCGAACTTCCCCACCGGCCGGTCGACCCGGTGCTGCTGCTGGCCGCGCGCGGCAACGGCGACATGGACTGGCTGCGCGAGCGGCTGCAGCCCGCGCTGGGCGTGTCCCGCCTGATGCTCGTCCAGGAGCAGCCCCGCAGCGCCGCGTACTGGGGCACCAAGAAGTACGTCGAGTTCGTCGCCTTCAGCGGCCATCCGCAGGAGCTGCCGGGCCTGCTGCGCTCCCAGCCGTGCGTCCCGTGCCGGTGGTGCGGCGAGATGGTGATGTTCGGCACGTGCCCGTTCTGCGGCATGGTCAAGCCCGAGACCGCGGCCGAGGCCGGCCCGCCCCAGGCGCCGCAACCGCCGCAACCGCCGCAACCTCCGGGCGGTGCCCGACCGGCACCGGCGCAGCCCGCCCCGGGGCGGCCCGGCACGCCGGCCCCCGGCGCGACGCCGCC